>CALCNF010000345.1 GCA_937897815.1 uncultured Pseudomonadota bacterium
CAGCGAGATCAACCTCGTGCTCGAGAACACCCAGAACCGGGTGGAGAACGCCTCGTTGGCCATTCCGAGCGAGGCGATGATGCTCCCCGACGAGTAGAGGTCGCACGCGAGAGGCCAGGCGGTTGACGCAGACGGTCGTCAGACTAGGATTCGAGCTTCTGTTCAAGGAGGCGTCCTGATGCTGAACCGAATCTATCTGGTCTTGGCCCTGTCTTATCTCCTGCTGGCCTGCGGTCCTGCCCAGGCGGCCACCCAGGGACCGAGAACCCTGACGTCTGCGGATATCGCGCGCATGGAGATGGTCACCAGCGTCCAGATGAGCCCCAAGGGCGATCAGGTCGCCTACGAGGTCCTCGTCCAGCGCGATCCCGTTGGCGACAAGGACGGCTCGGCCCGAAAGGAGCTTCATGTGCTGCGCCCCGACGGCGCGACCCGGCGCTACATCGGCGGAAAAAAGCAGACGGTCTCCCGGGTGAAGTGGACCCCGTCGGGCGACGCCATCTCCTTTGTGGCCAAGCGGAGCGGCGACAAGAAGCCGGCGCTCTACAAGATCCCCATCGATGGAGGCGAGGCCCAACGCGCCCTGAGCCACGCCGAGGGTATCGGGTCCTACGACTGGCACCCCGATGGGGAGCAGGTCGCCTACCTGGCCAAGGACGCCATGGACGCCGACCGGAAGAAGCTTCGCGACAAGGGCTTTGACGCGAACGTCTACGAGGAATCCGCCCGCCCCACATCCGTGTGGATCGCCTCGACGAAGGGCGGTGAGGCCCGAAAGCTGGAGCTCAAGGGCTCGGCCTCGGTGCTCCACTGGAGCCCCGATGGGGAGGCGCTCGCCGTGGCCCTCGCCCCGAGCGCCCTCATCGACGACCACTACATGGCCCGTCAGGTGAACGTGGTCTCGGCCAAGGACGGCAAGGTGCTCGGTCGCGTGGACAACCCGGCCAAGCTCGGGAGCGTCACCTGGAGCCCGGACGGGGCCCATCTGGCCATGGTCTGCGGGCAGGACATCAACGATCCGTCAGCGGGTCGCCTGAAGATCGTCTCCAAGAAGGGCGGCGCGCCCACCGAGCTCTTGAAGGGCTACGAGGGCGCCATTCACCAGGCGCTGTGGCTCGACAAGGAGACCCTGGTCTACATCGCCAGCGAGGGAACCCACTCGGTCCTCGGGAAGATCCGCCTCGACGGCAGCGCCAATGAGGTGCTGCACCGAGATGAGGCGGCCGTGATCGACAACCTGAGTCTCTCAAGCGACGCCAAATCAGCGGCGCTCATGGCCAGCACTCCCGAGTCGCCTCGAAACGTCTATCGTTGGACCGTCGGCAAGCAGGCGCCTGAGAAGAAGACGACCCTGAATCCCTGGCTGGCCGAGGTGAAGCTCGGCAAGCAGAAGACGATCCGCTACGCGGCGCGCGACGGCAAGGAGATCGAGGGCATCCTCGTGCTCCCCGTAGGAAAGAAGAAGAACACCGCCTCGCCCATGATCGTCATGGTTCACGGCGGGCCTGAGAGCCACTACCGAAACGGCTGGCTGACCTGGTACTCGAGTCCCGGGCAGATCGCCGCCGGCCGAGGCTACGCCGTCTTCTACCCGAACTACCGAGGCAGCACGGGCCGCGGAGTGGCCTTCTCTCGCGTCTCTCAGGGCGACCCGGCCGGGGCCGAGTTCGACGACATCGTCGACGGGGTCGAGCACCTCGTGAAGATGGGCGTCGCCAAGAAGGACAAGGTGGGCATCACGGGCGGCTCGTATGGTGGCTATGCGTCGGCCTGGGGCGCGACCTATTACACGAAGTACTTCGCGGCGAGCGCGGTCTTCGTCGGCGTCACCGACCTGGTGAGCAAGGTGGGCACCACGGACATTCCCCAGGAGATGTACCGGGTCCACTACGCGGAGAAGTGGCCCTGGGAGCAGTGGGACCGAATGCTCGAGCGGAGCCCCATCTTCCACGCCGATAAGTCCAGGACCCCGACGCTGATCCTCCATGGAGATAAAGACCCGCGTGTCGATGTCGGTCAGGGCCGAGAGCTCTACCGACACCTCAAGCTCCGCGGGAAGGCCCCTGTTCGCCTGGTGACCTACCCGGGCGAGGGACACGGCAATCGCCGAGCGGCCAGCCGCATGGACTACAACCTGCGCGTGCTGCGCTGGATGGACCATTACCTCAAGGGACCGGGCGGTGAGCCGCCGGCCTACCCCGTGGATCCCGAGGCGGCCGTGGGCCAAAAAGAGAAGGCGTCCAAGTCCAAGTGACCTGGCGCTGACAGTCGCCTCCCCTGACGGCTGCTCATCCTCGCGAACAACGCCGCGCTGGGGGGCTTGCTTGTGCTCATGACGAAGCTTCTAGGAGCCGGCGTCTAGATCGTCCTCACCGTCATCCGACTCACGCGCATCGTCCCGCAAGAGACGGTTGAGCGAGAGCATCATCAGGGCCATGACGAAGAGCAGCGGCAGGCCCACGAGGACCGAGGCGGCCTGGAGGACCTTCAGCCCGCCGATGTACATCAGCGACAGGGCCACCGTGGCCAGGACGAACGCCCAGGTCAGCCGGTGCCAGCGTGGGGGCTGACCCTCTGGGGGCAGGTCCCTTGAGGCCGCAGACGCCAGGGTGAACGCCGCGGAGTCGAGCGACGTCGCCACGAAGATGAACGCCAGAATGAAGAAGAGCGGGAAGAGCACCTCGGAGAGCGGGAGGCTACCCAGAAGCTCGACCACGACCATCGGACCGTCGATCGCGGTGGGCGTCTTCGCGGCGTCCAGCAAGCTGACCAGGGGACCGTGACCGGCCTCGATCTTCGCCAGCGCCGTGTTTCCGAGCACCGCGAAGCCCGCCCAGCAGCCCAGGCTCCCGCCGAAGACCGTGCCGACGATCACCTGCCGGAAGGTACGCCCTCCAGAGATTCGGGCCACAAAGAGCCCCATGAAGGGCGCCCATGCGAGCCACCAGGCCCAATAGAAGATCGTGAAGTCCTGGCAGAAGGTGCTGCCCTCGCCCGCGTCCGTCCGCAGGCTCATGCCGACGAAGTCTTGAAGCATCAGCGCGACGCTCTCAAACGCCTGGGTGATCACGAAGCCGGGCGAGCCGGCCAGCCAGATGAAGGTGAGCAGCACGATGGCGAGCCAGGCGTTGATGTCGCTCAGGAGCTTGATGCCCTTATCGAGCCCCTGAGAGACGCTGTAGCTGAAGATGGCCGTGAGCCCGATGACGATCCCCACGTCGAGGCTCAAGCCGCGCTCGAAGCCGAAGAGGTGACTGGCGACCGCGGAGATCATGGGCACCCCGACGCCGAGCGAGGTGCCAATCCCGGCCGTGAGCCCGATGATGAACAGGATGTCGACGAGCTGGCCCAAAGGACCGTCGGCCAGACCGCCGAGCACACCGCGACACGCGACGCTCAACCGAAGGGTCGAGCTGCGCTTTACGTGAAGCACGTAGGCGATGGGCACCGTCGCCATGGCGTAGAGGCCCCAGGCGCTGATGCCCCAGTGGAAGAAGCTGATGGATCCCGCCCAGTCAGCGGCGTCCGCCGTGCGCGCCTCCACGCCGAGGTAGGGCGGTGGACCCAGGTAGTACCAGATCCACTCGATGGCCCCGAAGTACAGGAGGTTGCTTCCGATGCCGGCGCAAAAGAGCATCCCCAACCAGGAGAAGTCCGAGTAGGTCGGCGTCGAGTCCGCCTCGCCGAGCCGCTGGGCTCCGTGACGACCGAAGCTCAACCAGGCGAGCCAGATCAGGCCAAAGAATGTGAAGCCCAAAAAGAGCCAGCCCAGGTCGTGGGTCAGGAACTGAAGCGCCTTCTCCATCAGCGCGAGGCTGGCGTCTGGCTCGGCCAGGAGCACCGCGCTGACGACGAGCAGGGACGCCAGGGAGATGATGAAGACGGGTCGGTCTAGACTCGGCGCGTCGCTGGTCTGCTGTTGACCCATTGAGGGCAACGTAACACGTCGGGAGAGTTCCTGCTCAGAGGCCAGGGGCCTCCAGTAGGAAAGCTCAGTCTCCCGGGGCCAGGGGCACGTCGGCGAGCTTCGCGCCGGGGGAGGGCACAGGGTGCACGGTCGGGGCCACCGGGCGGGCGGCGAGCGAGACGGTTCGGATGGGCCGGAATCCGAGGAAGTAGGCCCGAAGATGGGCCCGCCCTGGGCTCCTTGCGTCCGCCTGGCAGACATCAGGTGAGGTCAGAAAGGAGCCGCCGCGATGGACGCGGGTCTTCGCGCCGTCTTCTCGTCCCGGAAGCGTCCCGTTCCAGACCCACTCCCAGACGTTCCCCG
>CALCNF010000346.1 GCA_937897815.1 uncultured Pseudomonadota bacterium
GGGAACCGGAATCTTGAGAGCTTCTTCTTGAGGCAGGCTCCCAGGGCCTCGATCTTGGAGGTGTTCTCGATGATCTCCGCCTCGCTGACTCGTCCGTCTTCTCCGATGCTGAAGCGAAGCCCTACGTACCCCTCCAGGTCCTGCCCACTCTTGAAGCCGCGCTCATAGCAGGCCACGAACGCTGAGCGACGCCTACGCAATACCTTCGTGACGGCCGCCTCCTTGATCCGACCCTCACCCGCAACTTGCTTCAAATCCAGGGGGAGCTGGAGGCGCTTCCTGCGGACTTGCATGCGCCGCCTCTCCTCGACTTGCTCGGGCGTCGGCGGCCGGGTCCGGGCCATTTCAGGCGTGGCTTCAAGCGTGGATGATCCCCCGGTTCCATGCGGGGGAGGCCCACCGGGTCCAAAGGGTGTTGGCCCACCGCTGCCCGACTGGGCTCCTCCACCTTCTCGTGCGTCCCCGAACACCTCCTCAAGCGTCTGAGGCGGCTTCTTCTCCACCCGCTCGTCCGCCGCAGAGGCCTGCTCGTCGGCCGCAGAAATCTGCTTGTCAGCCACAGAGCAGCCCAACGCGCCCAGCCACATCACCGAAACAACGACCAAGCCCCACCCGATGTTGTTCATTCTCGCCCCCTCGCGACGCACCGTAAGCCGTGAACGGTCGACAGAATAGTCTCACCACCAGGAAACATGAAGCGAGGCCGGCCCATTCCAGAAACACAAAAGCCCCTGACGAATCAGAGGCTTTCGGTGGTGGCCAGGGGCGGGTTTGAACCGCCGACACCGCGATTTTCAGTCGCGTGCTCTACCAACTGAGCTACCTGGCCGCCAGTTGGTGAGCGGCGATGGTAGTCGGGGCGGCGTGGCTGTCAAGCCGGAAACGAGGGCGTGCCGGTCTCGGGCGAATCCCGCGGACGGCTCGAAACCTCAGAGGCCGGACTCTTTGAGGGCCTCGAAGTGGGCGCGCTGGTCGTCGGTGAGCTCGTCGGGGAAGGCGGGCTGTACGCGCACGAGAGCGTCTCCCGTCTTGCTCTTGGTCTTGAAGCCCTCGCCGCGGACGCGCAGGCGCTGTCCGGGGGCGGTGAACTCGGGGATCTTCAGGCGCTTCGTCTCTCCGCTCGGGAGCTCCACCTCGACGCTGCCGCCCAGGACCAGGGTCGTGACGGGCACGGGCAGCTCGACCTCGACGTGATCGCCGCGGCGGGAGTAGACCGGGTGCTCCGAGACCTGGATCTCCAGAAAGAGGTCTCCATTGGGACCTCCGTGGCCGCCAGGTTGGCCCTTCCCGCGCACGCGGAGCTTCTGACCGCTCTTGATGCCCGCGGGGATCTTCACGCTGATGGACTCAGGGCCTCGTGGACCGGAGAGGTTCAGCGCGCGCTCGCCTCCGTGGAAGGACTCATGAAAGGAGATGGTGAGCGGGCTCTTGCTGTCCTGGCCGCGCGTCGGACCTCGATGAACGCCGCCACCGCCGCCGAAGGGACGGAAGCCCCCCGGACCGCCGCCGCCACCGAAGAGGCTCCGGATATCAAATCCGCCCTGCCCTCCCAGACCCAGGTCATCGAAGATGCTCCCGAAGTCGAAGCTCTGGAAGATGTCCTCCTGGCTGAAGCGCTGGCCGAAGCCCTCGGCGCCGAACATGTCGTACTGGCGCTTCTTGTCCTTATCGGACAGCACAGCGTAGGCCTCGCTGATGTCCTTGAACCGCTCCTCAGCGGCCTCATCACCCTTGTTGCGGTCCGGGTGATACTTCATGGCCAGCTTGCGATAGCTCTTCTTAATCTCGTCATCACTGGCGCCGCGATCCAGGCCTAACACCTTGTAATAGTCTTTGCCTGCCATGGGGACTCCTGAGGGGGTTCTCCGAGCGCGCTATCGGAGCGTTCGCGGAGCGAACTATGGGCACGCTTGAGCCTCGTTCAAGGGGCGCGCCGATAGAGGCACCATCCGCCAAAGGGCGGTGCCTTTACAAGGGCTCGTCTCGACTGCTATCCACCGAGCCCCAGACACGGAGGGAACCATGGCCAGCATCGACATCCGACACGACCACGGCACGTCTGTTGAGGACGCCGCGGCGCGCACCCGAGCGCTCCTCGACAACTTCCAGACGAAGCGCAGCGACCTGATCAAGGACGTGAGCTGGGTGAGCGACACCAAGGCCACGCTCAAGGGGACGGGCTTCGAGGGGAGCTTCGAGGTGACCGCCGACCAGGTGGTCGTCGCCATCAAGCTGGGTTTCCTGGCGAAGGCCTTCAAGGGCCAGGTGGAGGAGATTCTCCAGAAGAAGCTCACCCGCGAGTTCGAAGCGTAATCCTGCGAAAAACAGGACGTTTTCGCGCGTCTCGCACCCGGGCGCGAGGTACGCCTCGTGTGGGCGGGCGCTTGCGCCGGCGCGCCCGAGACTGGTACCAAGTCTGTTGAGGGTACTTGGAGGGCGCGATGGCTCCGTATGTGAATTTCGTGACGTTCCGCTTCGGGCGACTCGCGGCGATCGCCGCGCTCGTCAGCGGTCTCGCGGCGTGTGAGACGACCGACTCCAACGCTGAGGCTGGCGCAGACGCGGGGACCGGCACGGACGTGACCACCCCGACCCCGGACGCGACTCCGGACGCGGAGAGCGACGTTACGGCGCTCGACGTCGTCGTGCCGACGGATGGGGTCGACGACGCGACCTCGGACGCGCAGACCGACACCTCACAGCCGACTCCAGACGCAACCTCGGACACCACCTCGGACGCCACCTCGGACACGGCTCCTCCGAGCGACACGACACAGGACACGGCGGCGGACACCGCGACGGCCGATGGAGCCGATGAGGACGTCGTCGAGCTCCCGCCAGACGAGTGCGCCGCTGACGAGGACTGCGCGACTGACGCCGAGAACCTCTGCCTGACCCCAACGTGTGGTGTCGCTGAGGATGGCCACAAGGTTTGCCTCCAAGAGCCGGTGGTGTGCGAGCCGACCGATATCTGCCTGGCCGCCGAGTGTGACGCGAAGCTGGGATGCACCGAGTCCTTCGAGACATCCGCGGACTGCTGCTTCCAGGAGATCCACGCCACCTACGACTTCGAGGGTACGGACGCGAGCGAGGTCAGCGTGACCAACCAGGCGGTCGACGGAACGCCAGAGGCGACCTGGACCTTGTCGAACACCCGCTCGTACACGGGCTCGAACGCCTATTACTTCGGCATCCCCGAGGTGATGAATTACGACAACGGCAAGCTCGTCGCCGCGGACCTCGACTTCCCCGCCACCCTGGTCAACGCCGACGGCCGTGACGAGCTCGTCTTTCACATCTGGCTCGACGTGGAGGAGGGAGACTCCTGGGATGTGCTGATCCTCTCGGCCGTGAAGGCCGATGGAACTTCGACCCCCATCTGGGTGAAGACCTACGACAACGTGGTGATGCAGGACTGGCAGACCATCAAGGTTGACCTGGGCGCCTTCGCCGGCCAGGAGGTGAGCTGGCGCTTCTCCTTCAACTCCGTCGACCACACCTACAACGATGGTGAGGGCATCTACATCGACGCCGTGTGGATGTGGACCGGCTGCTCCTCCTTCCAATGCAACAGCGACGACGACTGTGACGACGGCATCGCCTGCACCGCGGACACCTGCGTCGAGGGAGA
>CALCNF010000347.1 GCA_937897815.1 uncultured Pseudomonadota bacterium
CCAGGCGGGGAGGCGTGACTCCTTGGTCTCACTCGCCAGGCCCAGATCGGTACCCAGGTCCTCAAGGACGAGCGGGTTGGGGGCGGCCGAGGCCCCTGGTGAGGACACGACCAAACAGAGCGCTGCGATCCCAAGCGCGCCGAGCCGCCTCGCGCGACGGGCGACGAACAAGAGGAGCACGGTGATGAAGCCCAAGAGCCCTGAAGAGCTGGAGCCGCTTCCCGCGCAGCCGCCTCTGGAGCTGGGAGCGCTGGTCGGAGCCGGCTCCGCGGATGGACCCGCCTCCGCATTCATGTCATCGCTCGAGGCGTCCGAAGCGGTGTCCTCCACCGGCTCCTCGACGATCGGGGGATCGGTGGGCGGCGCCACGATCTCGACCCGGGTCCCGCTCTCACCGTCCAGGATCGGGGTCACGGCCATCACGGGTGCTCCGGGACTCGGTCCGACGAGGGCGCGATAGGTCCCCGTGCCCATCAAGCGTGGAGGCTCGATCACCTCGATGCCCTCAAACTCAACCTGAACATCGACGTTGGCGCCCATCACCTCATCAAAGGAGTTCAGGGCGTGGATCTCGAGCCGATGTGTCACCTCGGGAGGGTCTGCGGGGAGGCGCTCCACGAATTGGGACCAGGAGCGCTCGAGGTCCACGCCGCACGGCACACGCGCGCGTCGCTCAAAAGGCCAAGAGCCGATCACACGACCGTCGGTGGTTCGAACCCGGACCTCCCCCGGACCCGCCCCAGGAAGGGTGCGTACCGTCGCGAAGACGTCGTAGGAGCCGCCCGCGATGCCGAGCGGATCGACGAGCTCTGCGCCCTCGAGCTCCAGAGAGATCACCTCGGCCTCGGGCGGCATGGAGATCCCATTCTCATCGGTCATCGTGATCAAGACGTTGCTCAGGTCGCCGCCCTCGACGAGTCGGTTCTTCATCAGACCGCCGTGAGTCCCCTTGGCCGCCTTCGCGGCCTCCGCCAAGGTCAAGCTCGCCGGTACGGGGATCTCGAGACTCACGGCTCCAAGGCCGTCATGAACATAGACCGAGGTCAGTCCCTCTAGCTCCTCCCACGCGACGTTGGCGCGGAGCCTTGAGCGACCCATGGTCAGGTGACTCCAGATGCCCTTCACCTCCATCCCAAATGAGCTCGTGAAGGACAATGAGTGGACGACCGTGTTGCCTGGACGGTGCCGAACGCCGTCGAGAAAGAGCGCCCAATGCCACAGCTCCGTGACGCCTCCGATCACCCGGTAGGGATAGGGATCTACGAGCTGCCAACGGGCATCGAGCGCGATGCCCGTTGGGAGTATCCAGGTGGGCTCGAGCAGGTCCTTCGGGAAGAGCTTCAAGGGCACTTCGCTTAAGCCCTCAGGGAGGGTCGTGGTCAGCTCGAGCAGCCGAAGCTCCTCATCCACGAAGTCCCAGATCTCCGGCTCCGTGTCGATGATCAAGGTCATCGCGCCAGGGTCAAAGCGACTGGCGCGGCCGCGGTGAGCGACCTGGAGGGTCACGGTGCCCCCGGGCTCAGGCAGCGGAGGGTCAGTCGTCAGGGTCCAGCGGTCTTCCTCGGCCGCCAACGCCATAGCCCGGTGCTCATCGAGACGAACGAGCGGGGTTCCTGTGTCTCCCGTGGTCACGGCAAACTCGCACGGGGCGTCTTCAAGGGCGCAGCACGCATCGATGCCGTTGATCTGCTTGAGACACGCCTTCTGAGCCCCGGTTCCGGTCGGATCGAGGCGCACCGTCGTATCCCCCTGCTCTCCCTCGACGCTCCAAGCGGGCTCGGTGACCAGGAGGAACACCTCGTCGGCGCTCGCCGTGTGAACCGAGCGAGCCCCAGACGGCCACCGCACGGTCACCGTCGGCTCCTCAGCGCATCCGGGCCAGGCGAACCCCCGCTCCGTCTGAGCGGATCCACCCATCTTGCCGCCCGAGGTCATGACGCGCGTCCGAGCGACGCCCCCGCACACAGCCTCAAGGTGCGCGCCGACCGGTGGATGGGCGCTGACCGTCGGCGCGAACTCAACCATCAACATGCGGGTCGTGTCCGGAACGACCGTCTCGTTCATCCAGAAATCAGCCTCGCCGCCCTGACCTCCGAGCGCTAGATCCCGGAGGCCGTCTCGATCGAGATCGCCCATGACCGCCTGGCGGCCGCGAGATGAGACGCGGGCGTCGAACGGGACCAGCGCGCGCACGAAGCCCCCCGTCTCATCTTGGAGATAGAGCAGATCGGGCGCCGCTCGCGCCACCCAAGGACCGTTGGCGAGGCCAGCCTCAGATCCGGTGGCTCCCTGGCGAACGACAATGTCGAGCAGACCGTCGGCGTTCACATCAGAGAACGTCGGGGACCACTGCATGCGTTGGCCGCGCTCGAGGCCCCACTCGTGGACGATGCCGCGAGCCGCCGCCACCTGGTCATAGGCCCCATCTGCGCGACCAGCGGCCAAGAGATCACGGCCAACCGACGTGTTGTAGATGTCTAGATGACCGTCCTGATCGAGATCATCGACGGCCACACCCATCCCGTACGAGCCCGTGTCGTAGGGGTGTGGGTGCACGCTGAAGGTCGGTACCCGAGCCCCTGGCGAGGTGGTGTTCATGAGGATTCGACTCACGCCCACGAGCGGGCTCGCGTCGATGCTCTCGATCACGTCGGGCAACCCATCTCCGTTCAGGTCGGCGAGGGTGATGCCGTTGGAGAAACCGTCGCGCTGGGGTTCGAGCAGATAGGTCTCGAGGCGCCCATCTCCCAGGTTCATGAGCACCACGTCGGCGGTGCCTCGTAGCTCCATCCTGTCGGTCGTGTAGACCCCGAACCCGACGACCATGTCCGGCCATCCATCCGCGTTGAGATCGCCGACGGCGAGATCGAGCGCTGAGGCCCCCGGTAGCGAGGGGGAGATGAGCGGCGTCGTGCTGAGCACATAAGGGGCCGTGACCTCCAGGATGTGCACCACGTTGGAGATCACCGCGACCTCCTCGACTCCGTCGCGGTCGACGTCGAGGACGCCGACGACCAGCTCGGGGCGGTCGGCGTTCTTGAGGATCTGGCTAGACAGCTCAACCTTCGTGATCACCAGCGCGCCCGAGGCGTCCATGTCGACCGCGCGGGCTCCGTGAATGTCCAGGTAGACCGCCTCGGGCTGACCATCCTGGTCGATGTCGATCCAGAAGGGTACGAGGTGATCTGGCGAGCTCTCGATGAGATCGAGCGCGTCCCCATAAGAGACGAAGTCGGCCGGCGGCGGGGCCGCCCCTAAAAGCAACGCGCAGGCCACAAGCCAAGGCACCAAGGCCGAGGCGCGACGCCACGTCCACCAAAGGCCGGTCAGGGCGATGATCCAGAGAAGATCTCCGCTCCCGGATGAACCTCCGCCGGCGCACCCACCAGAGTCGCGAGGCGGCGGGCTCGGAGCCGCGTCCTCTTGGATTGGAGCGTCAGGGCCGTCGGACTCGACCGAGATGTCCGGGCTGTCCTCCACGATCACGTCGGAGCCGGCCGGGGCGAAGGGGTGCCCCTGATGAGAGACGCGAAGCTGCTCAAAGAACACGCCGTCCAGCGAGAGATCGATCACCATCTCCCCTGGCTGTTCAGCCACGGCGACAGAGAAGACCATCGCGCCGTTGGGATCGAGAACGGTGGTGCTGGTCTGCGCGCCTCCGGTGATGGATACATCGAGCAGCGCGTTCAGACCCAAGGAGTCTCCGAGCGCATGTCGAGCGACGACGCGAACTCGGTGCGTAGCCTCACCCGCTCCCTGGGGCCCCTCCTTACCTTCCAGGGCGATCACCTCGGCGACCGAGTCCTCCAACGAGACTCCCGAGTCGCCTCGCGAGCGGCGCTCGAACGAGAAGCTCCCCAGAGAGCGACCGTCGCTCGCTCGCACGCGAACCTCACCGGGTTCGGTGCCAGGAAGCGTCCGAATATTGGCCAGCAGCATGTAGCCGGCCAAGGGCGTGTCGAGCGACTCAATGATCTCGGCGCCGTCCACCTCCAGCTCAATGAGCTCGGGCTCGGGAGGGAGGAGGTTCCCGCTGGCGTCGACCAACGAGAGCAAGACCGATGAGACCTCTCCATCCTCCAGCATCCTCGTGTTGCCCAGACCACCGACGACCGAGTCCAGGAGGACCAACGCCTCAGGCATCGTGACCTCGGGATAGACGTCAAAGACCCTCTGAAGCTGTCCAACTGTGTCTCTCAAGATGAGCGAACCGCTCCCGGTCACAGAGGCCGGGTCGACCAGGAATCGAGCGCGAGAGAGCGCGACAGGATCCGTCGAGATGCTGTGCTCGATCGGGGATCCATCGCTGGCGACCAGCTCCAGCTCACCGAGCAGGGTCGCCGACGACTGACCGCGCATCATCGTGGTGTAGACGGGGATGTGCCAATACTCGGTCACGCCGCCGACGATGCGATAGGGGTAGAGGTCGTGATGGGACCGCGCCGGGTCGATCCCAGAGGCGACCCCCTCGACCCAGGTCGGATCGGACGGGAGATCATAGGGGAAGAGCGAGAAGGCGACGGTCTTGGCGTCCTGGGGCACCTGGATGGTCGCGCGGAGGGTCCTCGCGACCGAGTCAACCGCGCTCCAGGGAGCGGTCTCCTGATCTTGGAAGAGCGAGGGCGCGGCGGGCGATGAGACCAGGTCATCAAAGGAGCGAGGATCGCCCTGATAGCGCACGTAGATCTCCGCCGAGGCCCCCGGGCGCAGCGGCGAGGGCACCGTCCCGAGGGTCCACCGCGTCTCCCGAATCGGCAACGCGACTGGATCGGTGTCAGGCAGCTTCGCTTGTAGCACCCCACCGACGATCTCAGGTGGCGTGACCACACAGGGGCCCGAGCCCGCATCGCAGCACAGCCACTGACCCAGAGCGCTGCCGACGCAGACCTCTGCGACCCCCGCGGAGTCGGGATCGAGTGTCACCGTTCCTGGCTGGGCCGGATCAAGCGACCACCACTGAGGCTCGACGGCGGTGGCGGTGCGCTGACTCGAGGTCACGACCTGACTGGTCACTGCGCCGGATGGCCAAACCACCTCAATTGTCCGATCGCCTGAGCAGCCGCCCCAGCCCAGATAGACCTCTGTTGCGCTGCTCGAGCCGAGCAAGCCCCCCGAGGTCAAGCTGCGCTTGAGAGCCTGGCCGGCGCAGGTCCCCGTGACGCGCGCTCCTGTCGGAGGCCAGCCGCTCACGCTGGAGTTAAAGCGGAGGGTCAGGGGGAGCACGGATGGGTCCAGCTCGGTCCGGTTGAGCCAGTATCCTGCTGAGCCCTCCTCGCCTCCTAGAGCGAGATCCGGGAGGCCATCTTCATCTCCATCCCCAGCCGCCGCCATACGACCACGGTGAGCGACCGAGGGATGATGGGGCGGAGACACACGGTCGAAGCGCCCGTCCGATCGCCCGAGGTACACCAGATCACGCTCGTTGGCCGCGAGGGCCATACCCATGGCGTAGCCGCCCGCGCCGTTTCCTCCCTGCCGTACGTAGATGTCGAGCGCCCCATCGGCGTTGAGGTCGAGGAGGATCGGCGCCCATTGATTGCGCAGACCCGAGGCACCCCACTCGTGGAAGATCCCGACCTCTTGAGTCACGTCATTCCAAGAGCCGTCGGCCTGCCCGTACACCAGGAGATCACGCCCCTGAGCCGAGTTGTAGAGATCGGGAAGTCCGTCCCCGTTCAGGTCGGCGATCGCCGCGCCCATGCCGTTGGTTCCCGTGTCGAACGGATGCTTGGAGACCTCAAAGGTGGGCGTCAGGTCGCCCGGGACGGTTCGGTTGAGCAGGATACGACTCTTGGCGCTCATGCTCGTGAAATCGAAGCTCTCGATGAGATCCAGACGGCCGTCCAGATCGATGTCGGCCAGGGTCACGCCATTGGACAGCCCGTAGGCTGCGGGCTCGATCGGGACGGTCTCAAACCGGCCCTGCCCCAGGTTCATCAACGCCATGTCTTGGTGTCCGGAGAGCGTGAGGATCTCGCCTCGGTACATCGCCATCCCGAGCACCACGTCGGGAAGACCGTCTGCGTTGAGATCTCCGACGGCGGCGTCGACCACGGATACAGGGGGAAGCGAAAAGGAGCGCTTCGCGACCAGCTCGAAGGTCCAAGGAGCCACGAGACGGTACAGCTGCACGCGCTCGCTGATCAGCAAGAGCTCGGGGGCGTCATCTCCGTCTGTGTCCAGGACGGCGTGAACCACCGTGGGCCCCACGGAGGCCGTGTGGGCCTTCATGTCATCGGAGCCAAAGCCGTCGGGCATCGGCACCTGTTTGAGGTGCGCCGCGCCTTGCGCATCAAGATCGATCGCGACCCAGCCCTCATGGGAGATCCACAGGGGCTCAGGC
>CALCNF010000348.1 GCA_937897815.1 uncultured Pseudomonadota bacterium
GCGCGCCGCTTGAGGACGGAGACCTCTGCAATGGGACCCTGGTGTGCGCGGCTGGTGAGTGCCGGGTAAACCCGACCACCGTGATCGGCTGTGTTGAGGATGAGACGGGCTGCAGCGCCGTGGCCTGCGAGCCTACGACGGGCGTCTGCGAGTACTCCCTCATCGCCACGGGCCTCTCGTGCAATGACGGCGACGCCTGCACGGCCGATGACCGCTGCGACGAGATTGGGTCCTGCACGGGTACGCCTGTGGGCTGCGCTGATGATGACCCCTGTACCAATGACCTCTGCGACAGCACTTATGGATGCGTACACTTTGAGTTCTCGGGCCCGTGCGATGACGCGAACCCGTGCACCAAGGACGACGTCTGTCTCGACAACGTGTGCAACGGAGTGTTGGACAACTGTGACGACGAAAATCCGTGCACGAAGGACCTCTGCAAGCCGGGTATCGGGTGCACGAACCCGCTTGAGTCCAACAACAAGTCGTGCTCCGACGGTGACCCATGTTCGCTGCAGGACTCCTGTCAGGAGGGCGTGTGCGAGGCGGGGAACAACAACGACTGCGGCTGCGCGGTCGACGCGGACTGCGAGGGCGAGAGCGAAGACAATCCCTGCGCGGGGACCTTCACGTGCGTGGACGGAGGCTGTGTCCTCGACTTCGACACGATTCAGGAGGAGCTTGCGTCGCCAGGGAACTGCGGAACCGTCGAGTGCGTCGAGGACGGCGAGGGCGGCTGGCAGTACACGGTGATCCCTGCAGGGGAGGGCGAGGCCTGCGACGACAGTGACGCGTGTACGGAGAACGACGCCTGCTCAGGCGGAGCGTGCGTGGGCGACATCAAGGACTGTGGCGATCCCGTGAACCCCTGTAACGAGATGGCCTGCCTGCCCGATGAGGGCTGCAAGCTGCAGCATCGTGTGGGTGAGTGTGATGACAACAATGCTTGTAGCGTAAACGATCGCTGCGTGGCGGATGTGTGCACGGGCGATCCGAGCCTTGGACCTGTCGCGACCTTCGAGACCCAGTCGACCGACGACTGGGTCCTCAACTCGACCGGCAACGAGGTCGAGTGGATCCCCAGCTCCGGTATCGTCTCCGGCAGCGGAACTGCGCTTCATCTCGTGAACCCGGCGACGGGCAGCATGGAGGACTCGGCGGGGGCCTGGGAGGCTTCGGCGGAGTGGATGGTGGTCGAGGTGCCCGCTGAGGCGATCAACCAGGTCTACATCCGGTTCAAGGTCTACATGGACGTGGGTGATCAGGGCTGTGGTGCAGATACGTTCCATGTCCTGGTCGACGGCGCGCAGGTCTATGAGCACTGCGATTCGACCAACGGAGAGTTCGTCGATGTCCAGATCGATCTCGGAACGGATCCGAAGGGCGATGACCTAGTGATCAGCTTTGTGGTCAATACCGTGACTGCCGACAACAATGGTGGCCAAGGCGTCGTTATCGACGACGTTGGATTCCACTGGGCATGCAAGCTGCTGTGATGATTCGGAGACCCATGAGGACCTGGCGGACACGAATATTGGAGCGAGCGACACAGGGCGCACTGGCCCTGATGCTGTCGTCTTCTGTTCTTGTCTCCACGGCATCGGCCTCGGGGAGCATGAATCCCATCGCCTACCAGCCCTCGGCCATCTCGGGAGACCTGCTGACGCTGGCGACATCCCGAGAGAAGATGCCGCGCTACCTGTCGGTGGGCTTGAGCTTCCATTACACGGATAAGCCGCTGGCCTTCAGCGGGAGCAACCCGAGCGCGACCGGCGCGGGTACGGTCATTGAAGAGACCCTGAACAGCCGCGCCATGGGTGAGCTCCTTCTCGGATTCAGCCCTTGGCCGGTTCTCGATATCGGGGTGGCCATGCCCGTCGCTCTGATGGGCGCTGGCGAGGAGCGCGCGACCCACCAGTTCAGCGGCGTGGGCGACGTGAGCGGCTTCCATGTGGGTGAGGCGCGCGCGAGCGTAAAAGTGAACGCGTATCGCGCGGGATCCATAGGAGTGGCTCTTCAGATCGACGCGACCCTCCCAACAGGGGATCAGGATGCGCTGATGGGCAACGGGCTCGGCTACGGAGGCCGCCTCGTCGCCGATATGGCGTTCGGGCCCGTGCTGCTGGCCATGAACGGCGGCGTCTACTCGCGCAGCGAGAAGACGGTGATCAACGATCTGGAGCTGGGTGAGGAGATCATCGCCGGAGTCGGCGGTGAGATGGTCCTGTCAGATGTCCTCGGCGTCCTCGCGGAGGCCTACACCCGGACACCTCTCGACGACGCCTTCGGTGACACCACTCAGATGGAAGGTATCGCCGCCGTGAAGTGGCGCGCGACCAGCTCGATGGACGTGACCGGGGGGGGCGGCGGCGGCACACCGCTGTTCCTCGGGCCCGGCACGAGCCGCTTCCGAGCGTTCGCGAACGTGAGCCTGGGTGGCCAGGTCTTCACCGACACGGATGAGGATGGCATTTGGGACTCGAATGATGGCTGCTCGTTCCTTCCTGAGGACTATGACGGCTTTCAGGACGGAGACGGCTGTCCCGACGCGGACAATGATAATGATGCGTTCCTCGACCCGCACGACCAGTGCCCGAATGAGCCTGAGGACCGCGACGGCTTCGAGGACGATGACGGCTGTCCCGAGAAGGACAACGACAGAGACTACATCGACGACGACGTCGACCGCTGCCCGCTTGATGCAGAGGATCACGACGGTTTCGAGGATGAGGACGGCTGCCCGGAAGAGGACAATGACCAGGATGGTATCCCGGACGTCCGCGACCAGTGTCCGCTCACGCCGGAGAGCTTCAACGGCTACCAGGATGAGGATGGCTGCAAGGACTTCCCGGGCGTGACTGAGGCGGGCGACCGCTTCGACCTCGAGCAGGCGGTCCTCTTCGACGACGTCAGCCATGAGCTCCAACCGGCGTCCTTCCAGGTCCTGCGAGATCTGGCGCGCTACCTGAACGACAACCCGACATACCGGGTTCGTGCGGAGGTCCATGCCGACCTGCCCAAGCGTTCGCTCAAGCGACAGGAGGACCGCCAGAAGGCCATGAGCGAGATGGAGGAGGTCACCCGCGCGCGCGGCGAGATGCTCGTCCGGTTCCTCATCATGGAGGGCGTAGCCCCCGGTCGCGTGGACGTGATCCCCATGGGGGCAGCCAGGCCCGTGGCCACCGGTGACTCTGCCGCGGAGCGCAAGGCGAACAATCGCGCCGAGCTCTTCATCATACGCTGAGCCCCGCCGGGCGAATCGCCTACATCTTCTCCACGATAGGGATGTTCAGGCAGCTCAGGCCGATCTCCATGGCGCTCACCGTCGCGTGGCAAAGGGCCAGGCGCGAGCTTCGCGTCGCCTCGTCGGGCGCGCCAAGGATCGAGCACTTCGCGTAGAAGGGGTTGAACGAGCGGGCGATCCCGTACACAGCGTCGCACAGGAAGTGCGGGCGCAAGGTCCGAGACACGGTGTCGAGGGTGTCGCCCAGCTGCAGCACGGCCTTCGCCAGGGCGACCTCCTCGGGCTCCCCCAGGTGGACCTCGGTCCCGGCCGGCACGAAGGTCTCACCAAAACGAGCCTCGTACTCCCGCAAGACGGAGCGCAGACGCACAACGGTGTACTGGAGATACGGCCCTGTGTTGCCGTCGGCCGCAAGCAGCTTGTCCCAGTCGAACCGGTAATCGGTGGTGAGATTGTGGCTCAAGTCGGCGTACTTCACGGCGCCGATTCCCACCTGGGATGCGATGCCGCTCCGCTCCTCGCTCGACGATTCAGGCCACTTCTCTTCCACCTTAGGGAGGATCCGTGACTCGGCTTCATCCAGAAGCGCGGAGAGGGTGATGGTCCCGCCGTCCCGCGTTCGGAACGGCCTGCCGTCCGCGCCTAGCATCATGCCGAAGCCTACGTGGCTCAGCTCCAGCTGGTTGCCCATTCTACGGAACGTCTCAAAGAGCTGGTTGAAGTGCAGGGACTGACGAACGTCCACGACGTAAATCACTCGGCTGGGCTCGTAGTTCTTCAGACGGTAATTCAGGGTGGCCAGATCGGTCGTCGCGTACAGGAACGCGCCGTCGCTCTTCCGGATCAAGAACGGCTTGTCGGCCATGTTCTCGATGTCCTCAAAGAAGACCGCGATGGCCCCCTCGCTCTCCCTGGCGAGCCCCTTGGACTGGAGGCTCTCGACGATGCCCGGAAGGTCATCGTGGTAAAAGCTCTCGCCGTGCCAGGTGTCGAACGAGACGTTCATCCGCTCGTAGATGGCCTCCGCGTCGGCGCGCGAGATCGCCACGAAGCGCTCCCAGAGCGCCTTGCGCGCGGCGTCGCCCTGCTGGAGGGCCGCCAGCTCGGCGCGACAGGCCGCTGCGACGGTCTCGTCCCCACGGCTCGCCTCGCTTCCCAGCTTATAGAGTCGCTCCAACTCACCGATGGGATCGCGCTCAAGCGCGGCTTCGTCCGCGTGGCGCTCCCAGGCCCAGAGGAGGATCCCGAACTGGGTTCCCCAGTCGCCCACGTGGTTGTCACCGATGACGTTGTGTCCGAGAAAGCGCAGGGTGCGCGCGATGGCGTCGCCGATGATCGTCGACCTCAGGTGGCCTGCGTGCATGCGCTTGGCCACGTTCGGGCTCGAGAAGTCGATGACGATGGACTCGGGTGCGTCCACGGGTGTGATTCCCAGGCGCTCATCCCCAAGGGCGCCCTGCAGTTGCGCCGCTAGCCACTGGGGCTTGAGTCGAAGGTTGATGAAGCCCGGCCCCGCGATCTCAGGCGGCTCACAGCTCTCGCCGAGGTCGAGGGCCTCCACGACCCGTGTCGCGAGGGCGCGCGGGTTCTCTCGAAGCTGCTTGGCGAGCGGGAGAACGCCGTTGATCTGGTAGTCGCCGAAGCGCGCGTCCGTCGTCGCCCGGAGGTCCGGATCGGCGTCGACTCCGAGGGCCTCGCGGATCGCGGTCGCGGCGCGGTTGGACAGCATGGATTGCAGACGGCCGGACACGTTTGGCCTCCTGGTCGTGGAACGGGGGCGGACGCTACACCAAGGGCTCGGTGAGCGCACGCACTAGGTGATGCGTCGTGAGCCTGCCCCTAGAAAAGGAGCCGAGAGAGGCGACGGCGGTGCTGTTCCACGAGCTCA
>CALCNF010000349.1 GCA_937897815.1 uncultured Pseudomonadota bacterium
AACGAAGACGAGTGCGTCTTGTCGGCCGACTACTCCGACCTGGTCTGCATGGACCCGGCCGCTGAGGGCGAGGCGTGCCTCCTAGGTAACCCCGCCTGCGAGGAGGGGCTCAGCTGCCTTCAGGAGACCGCTGGAACGGGTGACAGTGCCTGCTTCGCCGCCACGGCCGAGGAGGGTGACACGTGCGCCTTTGGCGCTCCCGCCTGTATCGATGGAATGCAGTGCCAGTGGGTGGGCTTCGAGGAGACCGCCTGCGTCGCCGAGCTGGACCTCGGTGACGACTGCCTCGCTGAAGGCGCGGGACCCTGCCCCGAGGGAAGCGCATGCATGTGGGACAGCGAAGATGAGGACACGGCCAGCTGCCTGGCCAGCGACCAGGAGCTCGGGGAGCCCTGCTACTGGGGGCTGGGCCTCTGCGCCGAGGGCCTCACGTGCCAGTACAACGCAGACGCGACGCAGGCGATCTGCTTCGCCGATGACCTGGAGCAGGGCGACGCCTGCGGAAACCTGGGTCAGGGCGACTGCGCGAGCCCCTTGCTGTGCACGCCGGAGAACGACGGCACGACGCTGGGAACCTGCCAGCCCACCGCCTTCGCAGGCGAGCCGTGCGGATATGGCGTCGCCTACTGCCAGGCCGGCATGAGCTGCATCGCCGAGGCTCCGGGATCCGACGAGACGATCTGCGCAGCCAACGCCTACCTCTTCGAGGCCTGCGGCGATGGCATCGCTGGCTGCGCTTCGGGCCTGGAGTGCATCGACGGCGGCACTGGAGGCTCGTGCCTCGACGCGTGCCTGTTCTACGGCTACTACGATGACGGCGAGTGCGACGAGGGCTGCCTGACCTTCGACGCCGACGACTGCCTCTAGGCTTCGAACCATGTGACCCGCCCGGCTCGCCTGAACGGCGACAGAGCCGGGCGGGTGACTTATCGAGCCGCGTGCACATCCGTCCGCTTGGGCACAGCGTCGGCCTGCGCGCTCTCGGTGGCGGGCTAGAAGGGAAGCGGCGCCGACTCTCGATCCCTTGAGCGGACATCCCCCCCCGCCAGGAAATCGACCCGATGGGCGACGATCTCCGTTCGCCACTTCTTCTCGCCTTGGCCGTTCTCCCAGCTCCTTGTGTGCAAACGCCCCTGAACGGCAACTAAGCGGCCGCACTTGAGGTGCTCCGCGCATGCCTGAGCGGACTGTCCCCAAACAACTACGTCATGCCAGTCGGTCTTCGCCTCGCTGCCCTTGCCCTTGAAATCGGTCGCGATCCTTAGGCTGCATACGTCCTGCCCGCCCTTGGTGACACGCTTCTCTGGGTCGCGCCCCAGTCGCCCAATAATGATGGCCAGATTCATCGTCTACTCCTGCTGCTGGGGGTTAGCCGGCGTCAACGCACCCGTGAGGGAGCCAGAACGACAGCGAGCGAGGATGCGCTCCAGGAGCGCAGGCTCCTCTTTCAGCCGCGTCCGAGCGCGCTCACGGCCCTGGGCCAGTCGTTCACCGTCGAGCGAGAGCCAACTCCCGCTCTTCTGGACCACGCCGGCTTCAAGCCCACGGTCGAGAACCTCACCAACTCGGCACACGCCCTCTCCGTATCGAATGTCGAACTCCGCCTGACGGAACGGGGGCGCCATCTTGTTCTTAGCGACCTTGACGCGCGTTCTGTTGCCAACATTGGTGCCCGCGGAGGACTTCAGCGCGCCGATACGACGGACATCCAAGCGCACGGAGGCGTAAAACTTCAGAGCGTTCCCGCCAGTTGTCGTCTCGGGGTTCCCGAAGACGACGCCGATCTTCTGTCGAAGCTGATTGATGAAGATGATCGTCGCCTGGTGTCGGTAGGCGACTGAGGTCAGCTTTCTCAGGGCCTGGCTCATGAGTCGCGCCTGAAGGCCCATATGGGCGTCTCCCATGGCCCCCTCGATCTCCGCCCTGGGTGTCAGAGCGGCGACCGAGTCGACGACGACGAGACTCACCTCACCACTCGAGATCAACGCCTCAGCGATCTCGAGGGCCTGCTCACCGCAGTCCGGCTGACTCACAAGTAGCTCGTCCATTCTCACGCCAAGTTTGGAAGCATAGGTTGGGTCCAGCGCGTGCTCCGCATCAATGAAAGCGGCACGTTTACCCTCCGCCTGCACCTCAGCGATCGCGTGTAGCGTCAGTGTGGTCTTTCCTGAGCTCTCCGGCCCGTAGATCTCAACCACACGCCCCAAGGGCAGCCCACCACATCCCAGAGCTTCATCGAGGCCTACAGAGCCCGTAGAGAACACCGGGAGGGCAGCGACCGCGCTGCCGTCCATGGTCATCACCGCTCCCGTGCCGAAGCGTTTATCCATAGCTTTGAGGAGCGCCGCAGCGCCGCTCTTCCGTCGCAAATTCATAGAGCCTCCGTGGACGTCATCTGAAGATTCCTGCCGCTCCCCCATTCGGAAGAACGTGCATGGGCGCTCTCGGACATCCGGTCGAGAGCGCGGTAAGTGATCGCCTCCGCTAGGTGGGCCCGACCGATATCGATCGCACCCGCTAGATCGGCGACGGTACGGGCCACACGAATCACGCGATGAAACGCACGTGCGCTCATGCCGATGCGTCGCGATGCATGGATCAAAAACCTCCGCGACTCGGCGTCTAGAGGTGCCCAGCGCTGGAGCCCTGCAAGATCTAGAGAGGCATTGGGTCGCGCCCTTCCACCGAGCTCATTGCGCGCCATCTGCAGCGCGCGAGTTCGAGCGACTCGTTCGTAGGCCACCTCCGTGTCCTCCGGCTGTTCATTGGATAACAGACGCTCGGGATTGACCGGGTCGAGACGAACGTGGAGGTCGATTCGGTCCATGAGGGGCCCGCTCAGTCGTCGTACGTAGCGCTCGATCTGGAGCGAGGTGCAACGGCAGTCCTTACTCGGGTCTCCTGCATAACCACATGGACAGGGATTCATGGCGCAGACGAGCGAGAAGCTGGCCGGGAAACGCACACGACGGCCCGAGCGGGAGATCATCACGTGGCGATCCTCAAGAGGAGCACGTAGAGCCTCAAGGGCGGCCCGCGAGAACTCCGGGGTTTCATCGAGGAAGAGCACACCGTGATGAGCCAGGGTCACTTCGCCTGGGCACGGCGGATTACCGCCGCCGACGAGGGCTGCGTTCGAAGCCGAGGCGTGGGGCGCTCGAAAAGGCCGTCTCAAGGCCAGTCCCCCTTCAGAGCGGAGGCCCGAGATGCTCTGGATACAGGTGACCTCAAGGCGCTCTTCAAGAGACATCGGTGGCAAAAGGTCGGCCATAGCTCGCGCCAAGAGCGTCTTCCCGCAGCCAGGCGGCCCGAACATCAGCAAGTTGTGCCCACCTGCCGCTGCGATCTCGATCGCACGACGAGCCAGGGGCTGCCCTCTAACCCACCCTAGACCCTTATCGGGGGATCTAGAGGAGCCCCCGTCACGAGGCTCCTGGCAGGGGAGCGGGTGCCTGCCATGAAGGTGCTCCACGAGCTCCACCAGATGGGAGAGGCCGATCACTTGGAGTCCAGGTACCGCGGCCGCCTCGACCGAGGACTCACTCGCCACAAACAGGCGCCTCTTGCCCGCGCGCTGAGCGGCGAGGGCCGCGCTGATGGCCCCACGGGAGGGCTGTACGCCCCCCTCGAGGCCGAGCTCACCGCAGAGGACGGCGTCCTGGAGCGCGCCCTTCGGGATCTGACCTCCTTGCTCAAGCAGGGCTGCGGCGAGGGGAAGGTCGTACCCCGTTCCCGTCTTTGGCACATCAGCCGGAGCAAAGTTCACGACCACTCGCTCTCGAGGCCACAGATAGCCGGCGGCTCCAATGGCCGCCCGCACCCGATGTTTGGCCTCCCGGATGCTCGTGGCCGGGAGCCCCGTCATGTCGAGCCCAGGCAGACCATCAGCGCGCTCCACTTGTACCTCGACCAGCACGCCTGTGATGCCCTCCAGCCCTACTCCTGTCGCCCGTCCCGCCATGCAGCACCTCCGCCGCTAGCAGACATCAAGACCCATGCCAGAAACCCTATTCGGTCCACGGCTTGGCGGTCAGGTTCTCGCACCGACTGCGCCACGCTGCCCCATGACACAACTGGGTTTGCCCCGCGGTGCGAAGCTCGTTCCGGGTGCCCCTTGCGGAGAAGGCGCCGCGTCTAGATGATGCCGGCATGGAGAGCGACGCACTCATGGAGACGCTCCGGTACGCGGGTACCGGAGCGGTGCTCGGCCTGGCCGGGGGGCTCACCCCGGGGCCCCTGACCGCGCTGGTCATGACCCAGACGCTGCAGCATGGCGTTCGGGAGGGGATCAAGGTCGCCCTCGTGCCGGTCTTCACGGACGGCCCGCTGGTCGCGGCGTCCGCGTTCCTCGTGGTCTCGATGGAGGGCGCCGACACCGCGCTCGGGGTCCTCGGGCTGGTGGGAGCGCTCTTCCTCGTCTGGCTCGCCTGGGAGACCTCCAGGGCCGCCGCGCCGAGCGCGCAAGACGCTCCCGGGGAGGACGCGCGCTCCGTCCAGAAGGCGCTGCTCACCAACCTGCTCAACCCCCACCCGTATCTGTTCTGGATCACCGTCGGCGGCCCGATGGTCGCGGCGGCGTGGGCGCTGGGAACGGGCGCGATACTGGCGTTCTGCGTCGGCTTCTTCGGCTGCCTGTGCGGCTCCAAGCTGGCCCTGGCGCTCCTGACCGGTCGCTATCGCGACCTGCTCCTCGGCCCACCCTACCGGTGGATCATGCGGGGCCTGGCGCTGGCCATGGCCATCTTCGCCATCCAGTTCGGGCAGGGAGGCCTGGAGCGGCTCGGGCTCCTGTGAGGCTCCCTAGAGCCCCATCTGCTTGGCGATGATCGTCTTCATGATCTCGTTCGTGCCCGCGAAGATGCGGGTGACGCGAGCGTCCATGTAGGCCCGGGTGATCGGGTACTCAAGCATGTAGCCGTAGCCCCCGAAGAACTGCAGGCAGGTGTCGACGACGCGACCGAGCATCTCGGTCTGCCAGACCTTGGCCATGGAGCACTCTTTGACCAGGTACTTACCCGCCACGTGCTCGGCGACCAGCTTGTCGATGAAGGCCTGGCCGACCTCGACCTCCGTGGCGCACTCCACGAGCTTGAAGCGCGTGTTCTGGAACTTGCTGATCGGACGCCCAAAGGCCTCACGCTCCTGACAATAGGCCAGGGTATCTCGGACGACCTGGGCGGCGCCCTCCTGGCAGCTCACGGCCAGGGTCAGGCGCTCCTGCTGGAGCTGCTTCATGAGCATCATGAAGCCGGCGCCCTCCGAGCCTAGCAGGTTGTCCGCCGGGACACGGCAGTCCTCAAAGAAGAGCTCCGAGGTGTCCTGGCTCATCATGCCCATCTTCTCGAGCTTCTTACCTCGCTTGAACCCGGGCGTGTCCGCCTCGATCACGAAGAGCGAGAGGCTGCTGTGAGGGTTGGTGTCCGCGTCGCCGGTTCGGGCCGCCACGACGGCCAGATCACAGCTGATGCCGTTGGAGATGAAGGTCTTGGCGCCGTTGATGACGTAGTGGTCTCCGTCGCGCACGGCGCGGGTCTGCATGGCGGCCAGATCCGAGCCGGTCCCGGGCTCGGTCATGGCGACGGCTGTCACGATGTCGCCCGAGGCGCAGCCCGGCAGCCAGCGCATCTTCTGGTCTTCAGTGCCAAAGTCGTAGATGTAGGGGACGACGATGTCGGAGTGGAGCCACGCGCCCCAGCCGGACTCATAGATCTTGGCCATCTCCTCGATGATCACCATCGAACACAGCAGGTCCGCGCCGGGACCGCCGTACTTCTCGTCCATCCAGGTGCACAAGAAGCCGTTCTCGCCCGCCTTGCGCCAGATCTCGCGATCGACCTGACCGTTTCGCCTCCACTCCTCCTGATGGGGGACCACCTCTCGGTCGAGGAAGGCCCGGAACATCTTCCGGAAGATCTCATGCTCTTCGCTGTACAGGTCGCGCTCCATCACTGCCTCCTCTGCGGCTCTACCCTCTAGGTAACCGGTGGTCGTCATGGGGCGCAAGCCCAGGTGCAGGGCGGCCTGAGGCCTGGTTGCCATGCGCGGGCGGGCGCGGGCATACTTGCGCGCACGAGTAGAACTTGATGCAGGAGGTGGGGTTGAGGAAGCTCAAGCCGCTCGACCGAATTTCGAACTTGGCGCGCTCCCTCACCGCGCTGGGGCTGGTGGTGGCCCTGACCGGTCCCGTGGAGGCCCGAACATTCGACGCGATCATGAGCGAGGCCATCGAGGCGAAGAAGGCCGAAGACTACGAGCGCGTGGTCAAGCTCCTCGAGGAGGCCATCGCGCTGCAGCCCTCCCCGGCTCTCATCAACAACCTCGGCAGCACCTTCGAGAAGCTGGGGCGCTACGGGGACGCCGTGAAGGCCTACACCCGGGTCGAGAACGACACGAACGCGCCCCAGGAGCTCCGAAACCTGGACGCCTCGCGCCGGGCCGCCCTGGCGCACAAGCTCGGCCGCATCTGGGTCGTCACCTCATTTGACCGCCCCGGCGCCCAACTCCGCGTCGATGGTGAGGTGATGGAGCTCGAGGCCGGCGAGGAGCTGGGCCTGGACCGAGGCGCCCACACCTTCGAGTGCTCCGCACCCGACGTCACGGAGGTCCTCCTTCGATTCGAGCGCTTCCCCGTGAGCCGCCGCTCCAAGCTCTCCTGCGCACTGGGCACCCGAGGGGCCACAGACCTCTGGTTCAGCGTGGGACCGGACGACGGCGTCGCGGCGATCACCGTGAACGGCTACGAGCTCCAGGCCTCCCTGGAGAGCCCGCGAGTCGTTCGCTTCGCCTCCGGTACAGCCAAGCTGGAGCTCGTCCTCAAGGACGGCACCAGGCGCAAGCTGACCCTGACGCCTGAGCGACGCGGTGAGGCCCAGTTCGCCCAGCTGATGGGGTCGAGCGAGCGGGTCAGCGCTCCGGCCCCCATGGGCGTGACGATGCCCCTCGAGAGCGCTCAGGCCTCTTCTTACATGCCGCTCATCACCGCGGGAGCTGGCCTGGTCGGCGTGGCGGTGGGCGCTGGGTTCATGGCGCTCGCCGATAGCCAGCGCCAAGACATCGCGGACGCGGCGAACGCGTCCGGGGATCTCCCCCTGTCGGCGGATCCCGAGATGAACCAGGTCCAGGCCTACCAAACCCAGGATGACGCGAGAGACAACGATGAGCTGGGGACCGCGATCCTCGCCGTCGGCGCCTCAGTCGCCATCGGCGGCGCCATCTGGTGGTTGTTCTCAGAGGAAGAGGGGACAACTCAGGCCGCATGGGACATGAACCTGGGGCCAGGTGGACTCTCGCTCACGGGGAGGTTTTGATGAGAACCTACGCTGTAACAGGGCTGCTCGGATCGCTGCTCCTCGCGCTCGTTCCCGCCTGCGCCGAGGAGACGGACCTCGATGAGGTGCTCTTCTCCTGCAAGAGCGACTCGGACTGTATTGGCGACCAGGTGTGCAAGAAGCCCCCGGGCGTGTGCCTCGATCCCGACGTCTCCGTCGCGACGGCGCTACCCGAGTATGAGCCGGACGTGACGGCGGACGCGACGCCGGACGCGACGCCCGATGTGGCGCCGGACAGCGAGACAGAGTGCGCCGACGACTCTGACTGCCCGCCCTCCCCGGTCGCGTGTGTGGCGACCTCTTGCGATGAGGGGGTCTGCAGCTACACGGAGGATCACACGAGTTGCGAGGACGATCCGGGTCACAGCTTTTGCAGCCCGATGCTCTGCAGCGAATCTGGAGGAGGCTGCGTCCCTGGTCCGCCTGCCAACTTGGACCAACCCTGCGGGGAGAATGAGTGCGCGCAGTATGCGTGTGACGAGAAGGGGGTGTGCTCGGTCCAATCCGTGTACGACGACCTGTGCCCGGACGACGACGACCCTTGTACCCGCCCCGTGTGCGACCCCGAAGAGGGCTGCATAGGCAGCTTTGATGGCACCCAGGGCGAGACTTGCGACGACGGCCTATCCTGCACCTCTACCGAGGTCTGCGATGGCGCGGGGCACTGCGTCGCTCCGGAAGACGACTGCCCGGCCGCGCATCAATGTGTGAGCCAGGGAGACGGCGGGGACGGCGCCTGTGAGCCCGCTGGCTGGGCCACCCGTGTCGAGGTCGGCAAGGCGCTGGCCTGCGTGATCCTCTCGGATGGGGGCGTCGCATGCTGGGGCAAGGGCGAGGCGCTGGCGAGCGGCAGTCTCGTCAGCCCCACGCGATCTCCTGTTCGGGTCCTGTTCAAGGATGGACCTTCGGGGGCGGTCGTCACCGATCTGGCAGTAGGAGACCGTCACGCGTGCGCGCTTCTCGATGACGACGGAATCAAATCGGTCTGGTGTTGGGGCGCGCTCGCCATGTATCCAGCGCCAATCGGCTATCCCATCGATCTCTCCGCGCTGGGCACACCGAAATCGGTCGTGGCAGCCGACGACTTCTCGTGCGCCCTCCTCACGAACACGCGAGTCGCGTGCTGGGGGAACAATGAGCATGGTCAGTGTGGCGCCAATACAGAAGACAAGACGCTCATGTCGCCCGCGCTCGTGCGGCAGGTCGGCGCTCCAGAGGCACCGTTAGAAGATGCGTCAGCGCTGGCCGCGGGCGGGGGCAACGCGTGCGTGCTCACGGAGGACAACGCCGTGTCCTGTTGGGGCTCAGACTCCCATGGCCAGCTGGGCACCGGTGGGGGGAACCCGACGGACATCAAGGACCATTACGCCCGGTACCCCGAGGCCAGCGTCCAGGGCTTGGGAGAGGATCCGATCACGCGGCTCGAGGTCGGAGGCGCACACGCCTGTGTGCAAGTGCAGCCGACTGGAGCTCCGAGCAAGCTCATGTGCTGGGGTCGCTCCACCGAAGGCGCCTATGGCGTGATCTCCGAAGGCACCGAGGTCGGCTTCAGCACTCCCGTCGAGGTCGACGGCCCCTGGCCAGGCTACCAGCATCCATTCTCCCTTGGGCATCGCCACTCATGTGCGCTTTACGACCTCGGCGATGCAGGCCCTGAGCAAGTCAGCTGCATGGGTGACAACAGCGCGCATCAGACCAGCAACCAGCTCCTTCAAGCTGTCGCCGGCAGCGATGTGACCTGGGCCCTTAAGGGCTCGTCGGACGACCCGTCCCAGCAGCCGGCACAGGTCTCGGCGGGCTATTGGACCACCTGCGTGCTCATGGAGTCTGGAGACGTCCGATGCTGGGGCGAGTCCCCGCAAGCCCCGAGCCTCCTGGCCGCCGACGACTCCCCCGGCGCGGACGGAGAACCCTCCTCCATCGTCCCGTGCGGTACATGCACCGACCTCCTGGAGACCCTGTGCCCGGATGATAACTCCTGCTGCCTCGACACCAACTCCATCACCTGCGACTCGGCGCAGGCGTGCGTCTGGGATGTGCAGCCCTCGTCCGCCGGCTGTGATGACGGGGACGTCTGTACGGGCGAGAGCGCGAGCGGCTGGGGGACCGTCGCCAACGAACACCAGGACCACTGTGAGTTTGGCGTCTGTGTTCCTGGTCCTCCGTTGGATTGCGATGACGGAGTGAAGTGCACCGTGGACTCCTGCGGAGACGAGGGCTGCATCTACACCCCACACGACAACAATTGCCACGATGGAGACGTGTGCACAATCGGCACATGCGATCCCGTAGCGGGCTGCACCCAAGAGGTCAGCTGCGTTCACTACGTCTGCGGCCACTTCGTGGCGCAGGTCTGCTTCGAGCTGACCGCAGATGACCTGGCGCACGCGGAGCTGCTCTGCAACCAAGTTGCAGGCCAGCAGCTCGCCGCTCCGTGCGGAGACGATTGGTGTGAGCTGGGAGAGACGGAGGAGAGCTGCCCCGAGGACTGCGACCCTGTCCTATGTGGCAACGGGCAGTGCGATGACAACGAGACCCCCTACGGTTGCGCCGAGGACTGTGACGACTCGACCGTATGGCAACCCGCCCTCCTAGAGAACGGGACCTGCCCCGGGGATCTGTTGGAGTTCGAAGGCGGCGGCTCAGGCATGCAGCTCTCTGGAGGCTGTGATCTGGGAGATATGATCGTCTGGCAATACACCTACAACATACCGGACCCAGTTCTACCATCATGCAACGTAGGCACCCCGATTCACGCTTGTGCATGGAGCCTGGCCGAGGGCTTGGCTGACCCATGCAGCGTCAATGATACGCAGTGCTCCTCCAGCCATTGCGAGCCTACTCAGGGCTGTGTGGACACGCCGACCAATGAAGGCGAGGCCTGCGATGACAGCTCGGCGTGCACCACCGATGAGGTGTGTTCACAGGGTCTGTGCGAGGGCACGCCCAAGGACTGCTCGGAGAAGGACGACGCGACCGGATGCCTCGTGGGCGTCTGTAATGCCCTGACCGGCACATGCGCGCAGGAGATGACGCCTGATGGCGTCGCCTGCGCGAGCGAGGACGGCTGTATGCTGGGGACCACGTGCTCAGCGGGGAGCTGCGCGGGCGGCGCGAACACCTGTGAGGACCAGTCCTACACCTCGGGTCTGATTCCTGACATGACCCCGGGCTTCCCAACCTTACATGTGAAGAACCGACCCGTGACCGTCGCGTCTACCGGGCTCGATGGCTACATCAGCTTTGCGCCCAGGGTGTGTAACGCCAATCCCTACTGGAAGAAGTATTACCAGAACTGCATCTGGGGGCGTCGGGTCCTTCAGGATGGGCGAACGCTCTCCGAGACAGGGGTCATCGAGGACTGGGTGCCGCTCATCGGCTCAGGGATCTTTGGGCTCAGCGGAGTTCGTAACCAAGACGATACGGGGACCCTCTTGGCCGTCACACACCGCGTGGGACATAACCACGAGGCCGACAGCTACCTCGACGGTGAGAATGGTGAGAGCTGGGTCACGAGCAGCTCCTCCATCCTTCTTTACGAGGTGAACGACGAGCTTGAGGTGACGCTCAAGCAGGAGCTCCAAACGCAAGTAGCTCTGGTGTGCGACTTGAATGGCCCGACCGAGGGAACAGGCCACCAATGCAACCCCACAGGGTTTCAAAACCTCGCTCCGCGCACACCTCACATTGGGGCGACCGCGATCGCTCAGGCCGAGTCAGGCGAGCTCATGGTGTGTTGGGCGAGCCCCGAGATGAACCAAGATGCGCTTGAGTATCCGGACGAGGTTTTCGACCCACAGCACGTGATGTGCAGCCTGGGCACTCCCAACCTTGATGGAACGGCCTTCACCTTCTCTGAACCTCAAGAGGTCGGACAGCCTAATGGCCGCAGGGTGTACGCACTGGACGCCGTGAACATCGAGTCCGACGTAGCACCCTATTGGGCGCTGACCGTCCAGCGTGGACTGAAGTTGTGGCATTATACGGACAGTCTTATTCAGACCTCCACGACGCTGCACGCCCTGAGGCCCAGTCCGGAAGCATCGGGCCTGAGCGTGACGCCATCGCTGACCCTATGTGATGACTCCGATGAGGCCAGCTACGACCGATGTGGTCGCGCGGCGCTCGCCTCGGGAGACCCGAGCCTGGAAGACAGTGGTCTCTGGGTCGCCTATACGACCTACGATGACGGAGGCTGGAACATACCGGTGCTTAGTCAGTACGTCTTGAGTGAGCAGGCGTTCGACTTGAAGGACATTCCCAACGTGGAGGCCTTCTTTGACACGGCGAAGTTCAAGGTGACGGACCTGGCAAAGGTGGGGACCTTCGATTCTCCAGATTGGCTCCTCGTCGGAACACGCAGCGAGCCAGGAACGACGTATATCGAGCCCGTCATGCTCCGAGTCAGCTCGACTGGCTCCATTACCCTATGGGAAGAGGGGAATCCAGACACCGTCTTTCAGTCCCTGACCGTTGAACCCGCCGAGGCCCCACCCTGGGAGACTCGCGCCCCTGAAGTCGTGACCCAGCAGGGCTGGCCGCACCTGGTGACCTGGTGGGATGAAGACCGAGGTCTGATGGGGCGCACGTTCGACTCGATGAACCTGAAGGACACCGTGACCGCGCCGACGGTGCGCCTGCGCGATGAGGAGAGCGGCGGTTCGGGAACGGAGCAAGCGCGACTCCAGGTGCTCGGCAGCTGGGTCGCCAGCGCCTACCTCGTCGACGAGGACCAGGACGGCTACGCCAGCCTGAACGTTCGACCGCTGTCTCTTGAGGGCATACCGCTCGATGAATCCGACACGGTGCTCGTCGACGACATGCTCCAGGAGTATTGCGCCGGCAACGCCGCTCTATGTCCCGACGGGGACTTTGACTGTCCCGATTGGACGCCAATCTCGGAGCCCTACCGCCACTGGGATATGGCAGCGGAAGACGAGAAGGACCCAGGGGGCGGACCCAGCACCAAGACGATCGTGGCCTACGGGTACACTGTAGATCTGGGTGCACCCGAGGCCGGCCAGACGAGACCCTACCGTTGGTTCGCCACCCTCGGCGATCTTACGACCAGCGCCGATGACCAGACCGCGGGTCAGACGACGGGCGGCGGAACCTTAGGGTGCGGCCCCGAGAGACAATGGGGCGCCAACGATCTTCTTGCCTACAAGGGCGACGCTCCAGGCGCTATGGCGACGCTCCAGGCGCGCCGCATCGACACTGGGAACGACGGCGCGGTAGACGAGCGGCTGTTCCTGGAGCACAGGTGTAACAGCATGACCGCAGGGAGCTACGGTGACGGGTATTCCCCGCCCTACGCCGCGACAGGGAATGACCAGCGCAACCCGGCGCTCGCGAGCTTCATCCTCGAGGCTGACGGCGTTCGACGGTATGTCCTGGTCTGGGAGGAGCACGGAGACTCCGAAGAGGCGACCAGCGGGATCCGCGCGGCGATCTACCTGGGTTGCAATCTACAGACCGATCAGGCGTTCCCGCAGGAGGTCTTCTGGGTCACGACCCAGGATGATTTTGAGTTCCAACTGGAAGCGGAACAGATTCAGTTCCGGCGCCCCATGGTGGCCACCAGCCCCGACGGTTCGCGTATCAGCGTCGCCTGGGCCATGGGAGAGAACGGCGAGCACGGGGTCTACGTCCGAAACATCTGGAACTTCGACACCATCGCGGAGCCGGAGATCCAGCTCGCGACCACCCTGACGAGCGTCTATTTCACGACGATGCCCCTGTTCCTGTTGAACAACCCAGCGAGCCCCGAGCAGTTCATCCTCGGCTGGGAGTCCAAGGGGGAGCTCTGGTCTCAGACCCCTGGGGAGGGCCCCACGGCCGTCTATCGGGATGTCACCGACCCGACGATGGACAACAACCCGCTCCCCTTCATCTTCGCCTCCGGCGGCGTGGACCGCTACGCGCGCCACGGCAACGCGGCGTATGGGAGCGACGGGACCCTCTACTTCACCTGGACCGAGGGCTTTGATCCTCCGCGAGCGATGCTCCGGGTCCACCCACCCGAATAGTCAGCCTGCTGCCCCCAAGGAGGCCTATCCATGAGACGTCCCCTGCCCTTCTCACACGTGCTCCTTGTGCTCACGCTGACCGTGTTCCCCCTGGCAGGCTGCGGGGAAGACGGTTCGGGAACGGCCCCCGTCGCTGACGTATCCAGTCCCGACGCACAAGACTCGGATGCGACAGACGCGGTGGAGCTGGACGGGAGCGCAGCGGACTCGACCGTCACGCCAGACACAGGGATAGAGGAGGTCATCGAGCCCGACACGGCCGAGCCCTCCTGGGAGGCTCCGCCGGTGGCGCCACCCTCGGAGATCGAGGAGCTCACGGGGCTGGAGTGGCGCGTGCTCAAGGTTGGGAACAAGCCCGACCCGGTCATCGGCTCTCTCAACGATGGGACGTTCTCCTGGCCTGAGGAGGGCGTCGTAGACGGGTACTGGTGGCAGGACACCGCGCCCGACGAGAACGGGAAGCTGGAGCCCCCTTCGGGCGGGCTCCTGATGTACGCGGTCGCGCGGGTCATGCTCGACGAGGCCGCTGGCCTCATCGTCCGCTCGGACGCGGTGTATCAGACCTTCGTGAACGGCGCGCGTCAGCCCGGAGATCCCTATGCCCACAACCAACACCGCATCGCCTTTCGGGCCGAGGCGGGAGAGACCCTGGTCGTGTTCCGCATCATCGGCGGGAGCCGCGTGCCTGGAGTCGGTATCTGGCGGACGCCAGACGAGCTGAGCTTTCACCACGGCGACGCGACCTGGCCGGACCCCATCGCGGGCGATGACCTCGTGCAGTACATCGGCCTCCCGGTGCTCAACCACACCAACGGCCCGGTCACGGGCGTCCGCACGCGCGTGCTCGAGACCGAGTATCTCGAGGAGACCACCATGCACTTCCCGGGCATCGGGACGAGCTCGGTGACCCAGCTCTCCTTCGAGGTCCGGCCCAAGGACACTATCACCGAGGGTGGCCTGGAGATCCCCGCCACCCTGCGCGTGGAGTCCCTGGATCTCGAGTGGTCCTACGAGACGACCTTCACCCTGACCTCCGCGGACGCGGACCCGACCGTGTCTCCGAACATCCGGGTGAGCTACCTCTCTCCCGTCGACGGGTCGACCCAGTACTACGGCCTGCGGCGGGCCTCCGAGCCCGACGAGGGGGATGGCCGAGGGCTCGCGCTCTCGCTACACGGAGCGAGCGTGAAGGCCATCGGCCAGTCGGGGTCCTACTCCTCCAAGCCCGATATGATCGTCGTGGCCGGGACCAATCGACGACGCTTCGGCTTCGACTGGGAGCTCTGGGGCCGACTTCAGGGCCTGAACGCCATGGCCCACGCGAAGTCGACCCATGACATCGACCCAACGCGCGTCTACCTCACAGGCCACTCCATGGGCGGACATGGCACCTGGCAGCTCGGCACCCTCTTCCCAGGTCTCTTCGCCGTGGTCGGCCCGAGCGCCGGCTGGATCTCGTTTGCCACCT
>CALCNF010000350.1 GCA_937897815.1 uncultured Pseudomonadota bacterium
CCTGGCCGAGATCCTCGGTAGAACCGACATCGCCCCGGTCACCCTGAACGACACGATCTTCAGCCCCATGAACCTGGCCGTATGCGCCGCGTTGCTCATCGCCGTGCCGCTGATCCTCAACGCCATGGCCCCGGACGACGAGGACGTCGTGGAGATCTCGGACGCCCAGGCGCACGCGGTCGAAGAGGACGACGCAGCTCAGGACGACCTGACCCCAGCGGAGCGGCTGGAGCGGAGCCCTGTTCTGGTCTGGCTTGTGGCGATCGTCGCGGCGATTTATCTGGCTCGCTACGTCGGAAAGATCGGCGTGGGGCGGGTGGATCTGAACGCGATCAACCTCGCCTTTCTGACCGCCGGACTGGTGCTCCAGGGCAGCGCTAGAGCGTACGGCCGCGCCATCACGAATGCCGTTCAAGGCTGCGCCGGGATCATCCTGCAATTCCCGTTCTATGCCGGGATCATGGGAGTGATGGCCCTCTCGGGGCTCGTGGCTACGATGGCCGAGCAGACCGCCAGCGTCGCTACCGACGCGACTTTCGCGCCCTTAACCATGCTCTCGGCAGGGCTCGTAAACCTCTTCGTCCCATCGGGTGGAGGGCAGTGGGCGGTCCAGGGCCCGCTCGTCGTGCAGTCCGCCGAGGCCCTCGGCGTCCCCCTGGGCAAAGCGGTCATGGCCTTCGCCTATGGCGACGCCTGGACCAACATGCTTCAACCCTTCTGGGCGCTCCCTCTGTTGGGAATCACGCGCCTGGAGGCGCGTGAGATCGTCGGATACACGGCGGCGCTCATGATCCTGATCGTCCCCATCTACCTGGTCGCCTTCGCCCTCTTCTAGCTCACGGAGATTCAGTCCATGGAAGCCTCTAAGCTCGCCCTCGCCTTCGCCCTCGGCGCCCTGACGACCCTGGCCTGGTCGACCCAGGCACACACGGGAGATGACAAGACGGCGATCGGGACGGTCACGCAGGTGGGCAAGGCGCCCAAACGCTCGGTCCCTAGCGGCAAGGCCTCTATCGAGATCCTGGCCCGGGGAAAGAACGCCTTTCTGGGGCGGCTTCAGATGGCCGGCGGCGGCAAGGTGCCCGAGCACAGCGACGCGACCGAGGAGTACATTCACGTGCTGGAGGGCTCAGGAACCCTCTACATGGATGACGAACCTCACGAGCTGCAGGCGGGCTCGACCGTCTTCATGCCGGCGGGAGCGAAGGTGCGCTTCGAAAACGGCCCCAAGCCGCTGGTAGCGCTTCAGGTGTTCGCGGGCCCAGGACCGAGCGTGAAATACGAGAAGTGGAAGGTGGTCAGGTAGGCGACCTCAGCTCCAGCCACCGACGCCAATCCCCCGAGTCGACCCGAGGCGCCCGCCTCAGGCGGTCTCGCGTCTCCTCGTCCATCACGATCTCGTAGACCCAGGCCGTCGACCCGTCCTTCAGGGGTCGCTCCCGACGCCGATAGAGATGGGGATGGCCTTCGAGCACGTCGACCCGCTCCAGGGTGGCTTCATCCAGCTCGTACACCTCGCCCCGCAGCACCGATTGGCCCCCCGGGCTGGCCGCAGGATAGGGGCCCAGATCGTAGAGCTCGTAAGGGTCCTGGGTCTCCGCGGCTCCGCAGAACACCGCATCCACGAGCAGCGCGCTGTACTTCAGCCCCCGCATGAGGGAGCCGTAGGCGAACACCCGAGCGGCGTGACTCATCCGCGAAGCGCGCGCAGCAGCGTCCGCAGCGGCGCGCCGGTCGCGCCTGAGCCGGCCCCGGGCGCATCACCGGCCCAGTTCCAGGTGCTCGCGAAGATATCGAGGTGCACAAAAGGCGCATCGGTGAAGAAGGCGAGGAAGTGGGCGGCGTTTCGCGAGCCTGCTCCCCGAACGGCGTGCTTAGGCAGCCGTCCCGTGTTCTTCAGGTCGGCCTCGTGATCTCGATTCGCCTCCCGATGCCAGAGCCTTCGTGGGAAGAAGTGCAGATCCTCCCCCAAGGACTTCGAGGCCTCCTCTAGCGCCGTTTGCAGAGCCTCGGGTGCGAAGTGAACCGGCGTGGCGTAGGGGCCATAGGCGATCAGCGCCGCCGTCGTGAGCGTCGCGAAGCAGATGACGCGCTCTGGCTCGTAGCGCTCGGTCGCGTAGGCGAGCGCGTCCGCCAGGATCAGCCGCCCTTCTGCATCCGTGTGGTCGATCCTTACGGTCTGACCCGAGTAGCTCTTCACGACGCTTCCGGGTCGCATGGCGCCCTCGCCGATGGGGTTCTCGCAGGTCGGAAGCACCACCAGGAGCGGTCTATCCACGCCAGCGTCCACCAGGCCCGCGAACAGCGCCCACGCCAGGGCCGCGCCCCCCATGTCGTTCTTCATCATGCTCACGAACGACTCGTAGGGCTTCACGTTGATGCCCCCCGTGTCGAACGTGATCCCCTTGCCGATCAGCATCAGCGGCGGACGCGGGTCATCGGGCTTGTAGTGCGCCATCACGAGGCGAGGAGGCGAGATCGTGCTCGCCCCACCGACCGCCAACATCAGGTTCATCCCGAGAGCCTCAAGCTGCTCCGTGTCGAGCACCTCGCACGTCACATCGCTCCTGGACGCGCACCACTCCGCCACGTCTTCCGCGATGGCGATGCTCGTGCGGATGGTCGGATCTTCGTCGACCCAACTGGCGTATCGATTGACCGCCGGAGCGAGAGACTCCAGCTCCTCGGCCACCTCGGGTGAGCCGATCACCTCAAGAGCCCCGCCGCTCGCGAGATGGCGATCCATGGCCAGAGTCAGGGCGGTGTCCTGGGCGACGCCCGGCTCGAACGAGATCGCGACAGGGCCAAGGTCCAGAGCGCCCGTGACCTTTCTGCACACCTGATCGACGCACCAGCGCTGCTCCGAGACGGACGAGTCGGGCAGGCGCACGTCGACTCGCACGCCTCCCTCGACCTCGCGCAGGGTCGCCTCCGCTGGGTCAACAGCGTTCAGCGCCCGCCCCTCGGCGGACAGGGAGCTCGTGGGGTCGTGCAGGTGCAGGTGCAGCTTCGCGTCAGACACGGTTCCTCCAGGGAAATCAGTTCAGTGTTCGGATCATGACTCGGCGAGGGCCAGCCGGTCTAGCGCACCCTCAACCACCGATGCATCCGCCTCTACATAGAGTCGGCCCCCGGTGATCGTCACAGACCAGAGGTTGCGTCGGTCAAGGCGCTCCGCGAGATCGGCTACAAACCGCTCCTCCAGTCCGATCACCTCAAGGCGATCGAGCAACCGTACGTCCGCCGACTCCAACACTCGGACCACCTCGGCGGGCTCGCGTGTCGTCACGAGACTCACCCTTCGGCTGTCACGAAGTCCCCGCTGCACGTGGGCTGCGGATGGACGGCCCACATCGATCCAGTGGGTGCGAAGCCCCGTCGAGTCCCGCAGCTCAATCGCGGGCTCGTCCCCGTGACAGATTCCTGCGGTCATCTGCAGATCAGGCTCGTGGAGAACGCAGAACGCGAGGGCTCTTGTGACCAGATAGCGCTCGGTCTCCGACGGGTGGCGCGCCAGGCGCAGCTCGATCTGCTCGTAACGCGACCGGTCCGTGTCGGCGAGGTTGATCTCAAATCGATGGATGGGTGCGGACATGTAGTGTGAACCTCTCCCGTGTGATGCATGGAAGGTGTATCATCCAAAGCAACTCTCAGGGCCAGCGCGCCGGAGGTCGAGTTGCCGACGACATTGATGGACATCCTGCGCGACCACGGACTCGATGACGAGTCCACCCCGCCCTCCCCCGAGGCCTGGTCGGGGCTGATCCGAGCACTCTACAGCCCTGAAGACGGGCCGAGCCTCGTCGAGGCCCACGTGGGCTTTGACACGGTCGGGAGCACCCTCCGAGACCCCCTGTTGCTCCTGGACACGTCCGGCGGGATCCATCGCTGGAACGACGCCGCCGAGTCGATGATGGCCGGCTGCGAACCGGGTGGGTTGCACTCCTTTCGAGACGTGGTGCGGGGCCCCAACGGTGAAGAGCACTTCGACCTCGTGGCCGACTTCGAGGACGCGATGCGTGACAACGAAGAGCCCATAGAGGGATACATTCGAGGCCTGCGGGGCTACCCCGAACGCGGTCCCTACGCGTATCGCATCATCCCGGTCGGCTTTGATGTGGTGGTGGGAGCCGCGGTCCGATTCGTCGATCGTACGGAGCTTCGGCTCTTGGAAGAGCGAGCCGAGCAAGCCCAGGAGGCGGCCGGGGACGTCGAGCGTACAAGGGCCCAGTTCGTGACCAACACGAGCCACGAGCTTCGCACGCCCCTGAACGGGATCCTCGGCATGACGAACCTGCTCAGAGACACGAAGCTGAACTCCGAGCAGCGAGAGTTCGTCGAGATCATTCAGACCTCGGGAGAGAACCTTCTCTCACTGGTGAACGATATCCTGGACTTTTCGAAGTTCGAGGCGGGGCGATTCGAGCTCGAGATCATCGACTACGATCTCGAGCGCCTGGTGCGCGACCTGGCCGATCTGCTGGCCCCGAAGGCCCACGACTCAGGGATTGATCTGATCGTCGACCTTCCTCCCGATCTGCCCACGGCGCTGCTCGGCGATCCGGGTCGTATTCGCCAGGTCTTAACCAACCTGGCCTCCAACGCCATCAAGTTCACGCGCGGGGGCGAGGTGGTCCTGAGCGTTCGAACCGTCTACTCCGTGGACAAGCCAGCCAGCATACGATTCGAGATCCAGGACACCGGCGTCGGCATCGCTCCTCACGCTATGGAGCGCCTGTTCCGGCCCTTCCAGCAGGCGGACAGCAGCACGACCCGCGAATATGGGGGAACGGGGCTCGGGCTGGCGATCTGCAAACAGATCGTGGACATGATGGACGGCGAGATCGGGGTGGAGAGCGAGATCGGGGTCGGAAGCCTGTTCTGGTTTGAGCTGCCGCTTCACGAGCAGCCTGTGATTCGAGCCGCGCAGAACGAGGCGCCGCCCGACTACAGCGGCATGGCGGGTAAGCGCGTCTTGATCGCCGAGTCGAACGCGAAGCAGCGCGCGATCCTTCAAGAGCACCTCGAGGCCTGGGGCGCCGTCGTGATCTGCGCCACAGACGCCGATGAGGATGAGCGGGTCTCGGACCAGCACACCGAAGCCGGGACCCCGTTCGATGTGGTGCTGCTCGACGCCGAGCTGGCCGGAGCTACGCAGCCGCTTCCGCCCGCCAAGCGGGTCCGCAGCGGACACCGGGTGCTCATGGACACCCGCATGACCCGTGACGAGGACCTTCGGGCGAAGCTGAAGCCTGACGCGTCCATCCGAAAGCCCGTCCGACCGCGACTCCTGCTCGACACGATCCAGACCCTGGTGGACAGCCCCTGGCTACCTGGCGAGGGTCCGGACTCACGGATCGTCGGAGCCACCAGCCCAGGCACAGAGCGGCGCGCGGACGCGGTCGGGCCCCTGATCCTGCTCGCAGAGGACAACATCGTGAACCAGAAGGTCGCGATCCAGGTGCTGAACAAGATGGGATATGCCGTCGATGTCGTCGGCAATGGAGCGCTCGCCGTTCAGGCCGTCCAAGAGCGTCAATACGCGGCGATCTTGATGGACTGCCAGATGCCGACGATGAGCGGTTATGAGGCTACGGAGAAGATCCGCGCCGCGGAGGTGAGAGGAGATGTCCGACTGCCGATCATCGCCCTCACGGCCCACGCGCTGCCCGGTGACAGGCAGCGGTGCCTGGAGGCGGGTATGGACGACTACGTCACCAAACCCCTGAGGACCGATGTGCTGGCGGAGACCCTTGAGCGCTGGATCTTTGAGGAGAACGACCTGCTGGTGACGTCGGCCTCGGTACAGTCGTCCAGCTTCGCAACCGCAGGGGTCTTGGATGAAGAGGCTCTGAACCGACTGCGCTCCCTCGAAGACCCTGAAAACCCAGGCTTCGTGGCGGAGCTCTATGGGGACTACCTGGATGGACTCGACGACCACCTCACACGCATTCGAGGCGCGGTAGAGAACGGAGATGTAACCGCCATTCGAAGCGCCGCGCACACCTTTAAGGGCAGCTCAGCGAGCGTTGGGGCGGAGCTCCTTCGCCTGGTCGCCGTAAAGGTCGAGGACCTGGCGTCCCTGCCCGACGATCCAGGGTTGGCCGAGGCTCTTGAGGAGCTCAAGCAAGGGTGCATCGACACGCGGCGAGTGATGGAGGCGCTACCAGAGATGGTCGCTGGCAGAGGCGGTGGAGCGAGTGCGGAGTCGTCCAGCGAATGATAAGCTTCGCGGACGCGACCCCTGTGAGGTGAACCGATGCGCATCGTCATCGCTGAAGACGACCTGGTGAGTCGAAAGCTGATTGAGCGCGCCGTGACGCACCTCGGCCACAGTTGCATGACCGCCGAGGACGGCGAAGCGGCGTGGAAGCTGATCGAGGAGCAACGCCCTGACGCCGTGATCAGCGACTGGATGATGCCTCGCCTGGACGGCCTGGGTTTGTGCCGAAGGCTGCGCACCTATGAGGAGGGCTCAGGCGGGTACACGTATTTTATCCTGCTGACGTCGCTCTCCGAACAAACGGACCGCCTTCGAGGCATGCAGTCGGGGGCGGACGACTATCTCACCAAACCACTGGACCCGAACGAGCTTCAGCTGCGGCTGATATGCGCTCGGCGCGTCACGGCGCTGCACTTGAAAATCGAGCGTCAGCAGGAGGAGCTGGAGCGACTCAATCGCTCGTACTACGAAGACGGTCGGATCGACCCGCTCACGGGGATCGGCAACCGCAGGATGATGGAGGAGGACCTGGACAGGATTCATGCCCAGGTTCGTCGCTATGGACACCGCTACGCAGTGGTGCTGTTCGATATCGACTACTTCAAGAAGTACAACGACACCTGTGGGCACCCGGCCGGCGATGAGACCCTGCGCGCCGTCGCGGCGGCCCTCCGCGCCGGTGGCCGTAAGGGCGACGTGATCTACCGATATGGTGGAGAGGAGTTCCTGGCCCTGCTCCCCGGGCAGGATGAATCCACGGGGCGCGTGGCCGCAGAGCGTTTGCGGCGTCAGGTCGAAGCCATGATGCTGCCCCATCCGGGAA
>CALCNF010000351.1 GCA_937897815.1 uncultured Pseudomonadota bacterium
CCGCCCCGCACCCTGAAGGTTCGAGCCCTCTTCTTCGAACGCTGAGCGCGTCCACGGTCAGGCTCCTCCTCGCGCGCGGCTCGGACACAGAGGTGAAGCTCTATACCGATGATTTCAAAACGCCGTCGCCAGATCCGACCATGGCTTGTTGGCGTCCCAGAATGTGCTAAGACGGCGCCCATGAAAGCCTGCCCCACCATCGCGATCCTTGTCCCTCTCCTCTTCTTCACGCCCGCCTGCTCGGAGTCTTCATCCGAGTCGCCAGCGGCGCCCAACACCTTGGTCGCTGAGGACGGCTCGTCCGACACCACAGCAGACGCAGCGCAGAACGCCGATGCTGGGCCCCTGGACGTGACGGAGGCGGACGCGCTGGACACGTCTCCTGCCCCCATCGACGAGCCGATGATGACGCTGCTGGTCGGCGAGACGGCTCGCGGGTTCGTCGATGGCGTCGGGCGCGAGGCCCGCTTTCAGGGCATCACGTGCATGACCATCGCGCCGGATGGCAGCGCGCTGTACGTATCAGACACCTTCAATGGCATCGTGCGCCGGGTCGACACCGAGACCGGAGAGGTGAAGACGATCGGCGGGAAGGCGCTCTCTCTGTCCACCTCCGATGGGATGGGCGAGCTGGTGCGCTTCACCGAACCCCGTGGCATTGGGATCACCTCGGATGGCGGCCTCCTCTGGGTCGCGGATGGCCCGACACTGCGGAGCCTCGATCTCGCGACCGGCGAGGCGATCACCTGGGCCGGCCTGCCCGGCTCGCCTGGCTTCGTGGATGGGGATGCGGTCGAGGCGCGCCTCGGCTTCCTGGTCCACGACGTGGACGTCTCGGATGACGGGGGAACGGTATATCTATCCGACCGAAGCAATGACCGTATTCGAGTCTGGGACGTCAACGGCGAGACGCTCAGCACCCTTGTGGGCGGTGGTCCCAGCGGAGCGGACGGCACAGGCACAGAGGCGGGACTCAACGGCAATGGAGGCGTGGTGCGGGATGGCTCAACGCTCTACATCGCCGATACGTTCTCGCACACGCTCCGCAGTCTCGACCTCATGAGCGGGGCCGTCGAGACCGTCGCCGGTCAGGCGGGTCTCGCCGGGAGCGCTGATGGGAGCACAGCCACCGCGCGGCTGGACAGCCCACAGGGAGTAGCGCTGAAGGACGGCGTCCTCTACGCCGGCGGATTTGATGGTGACCTACGCGCGGTCGACCTCTCGGCGGAGACGGTCAGCACCCTGCCCGTGAGCGGGCTCACCGGGACATTCTCGCCCCCAGTCGCCGCCCCTGACGCCGACCGACTGTACTACGCCGATCTCTCCAGTGACGCGCTCCTGAGCGTCGATCTGAACACGTATGCGGTCACCCACATCGCCGGGCCCCTGAACCCCCAGGGCGACCTCGACGGCTCGTTCGCCGAAGCGCGCTTCGGTTGGATCTATGGCCTCGAAGCCAGCTCAGACGGAGAGCTTCTCTACGTCGCGGACCCTGGAAACCAGGCCGTTCGAGTGGTCGACCTCACGAATGGACAAGTCACGAGGATCACGCACCCGAGCTGGGACAGCCCGGTCGGTCTGGCGCTCGATGAGGACGGCGGTCGACTGTTCGTTGGAGACGCCAACGCTGGACAGCTCTGGAGCGTGTCCCTCGCGGACGAGAGCGTGACCCCTCTCGGGACCGGCGGGCTTGAGCTCCCGTGGGGTATGGCGCTCGCCGGAGAGAAGCTGTTCGTGGCTGACCATGTTGGCGTGAAGGTTCTGGCCGTGGACGTTGAGACGGGCGAGACCACGGTGGTCGCGGGGACGGGCGTCGCCGGGAGCGCGGATGGTCCAGCCACGACCGCGAGCTTCCAGGGCCCCACGGGAGTCGCGTGGGACGAGGCCACGGAGACGGTCTTCGTGACCGACTACACCGGTCACACCGTACGAGCGATCCACATGGCGGACAGCACCGTCAGCACAGTCGCGGGCAACGGCGCGGAGGGGAGCGCCGACGGGTCCCCCGGTAGCCTCTACCTCCCCTCAGGGGTCAGCATCCGAAATGGAAAACTGCTCGTGACAGACACAGGCAACCACACGGTGCGCATGTGGGAGCCGGAGACCGGGCTCTCCACGGTGGTCGGGAAAGCGGGAGCAGGCGCATCGATAGGGCCCGGACCTGGAGTGCCCGTGTCTGCAGCGACCTTGACGGAACCCGAGGCGTTGACCGTGGGCCTGACGGGCCTCTACATCAGCGTCGAGTACAGCGTGATGCATGTCCCCTGGGAGGCCTTGGGATTGGGAGCCGCTCCGTGAGCCCATGGGGAGCACGATGGGCTCTCGCCGCCCTCCTCTGCGCGGCTGGTTGCGCCGACGACCCTGCGGAGACGTCGGACGTGGCCCAGGACGCACAGCTGGCTTCCGATGCGGGAGCCTCCTCGCAGAGCGACACCTCAAGCGGGACCGAGCTCGATACGGCCAGCCTCCCCGAGGCCTCGTTCGAGGTGACCCTGGGCACGGGCCGTAAGACTCACATGCCATTGGCGGATGGTGACACGCTTCACCTCGAGCTCGGACACCAGGGACTGCAGCACGTGCTCGTGAGCATTCGGCTGGGTGGCCTCCCCCAGGCTCGCTATGATGTGGACTTCCTGTTGCTTCGCGACGATGGCGTCGCCGTAGCGGGCCCCACGCGGATTCGATTGCCGTTTATCGGGATGCCCGACGGAAGCGGCTCGGAGCTATTTGGCTACACCCTCGTGGTCCTGGAGCCCGACCTGGGCGTGGGACACGACGCGCTCCTGAGCGTAGCCGTCGAGGGGCCGGACGGAGACGTGGCGATGGATGAGCGAAGCGTCCACGTCGAGTGGGCGCCTGAGGGCTGGGACCCCGACGCGTAGATGAGCTTCGGGCGAGCTAGGCTCAAGACCTCAAGGCGCGACCGCTCCACTCACCAGAGACCTTCAGCGCTACTCGCTGGGATCGGAGGGTGTGAGCGCGGCGAGGTTGGCTACCAGCCAAGCGGAGGCCGCTATCAGCTGCAGCCAATCTCCAGCGCTGCTGATGCCGTAGACAAAGACGCTCGCGCCCCACGAGACGCTCGCGATGGTCTGACCTAGCCACTCAAGCCGGAGCGCTCGCTTCATGATGCTCTCCTGCTCAATCAACACGCCGGTGTCGTCTTTGGCTCTCGTCAACATACGCATTCCTGGCCACAGATGGACAGGTCATCCAGGTACATGCCCCAGTTGCGGTATCCCTCAAGGTGCTCTGCCGGTAGCCCAAGCGAAGTCGCGATGGCCTTGGCGACAACGGCGAACCTCTGTCGATACTTGTAGATGAAGCAGAAGATCTGATCCCCGTGGCGGACGGCCGGACCGCAGAGAAAAAGGCCTGGAGCGAGGGTCGACTCATCATGCCTGTTGAGCAGCGGGAAACCATCATCACGCCGCTCAAACAGATCCGAGATGAGCGTGTGACTCCCCGCAAACCCGGCCGCGAGAATGGGGTTCGTGCGCGTCTGGTGTACCTCGCCTTCGAGCGTCGTCACCTCGTAGAGAGACTCCGTCTGGCCATCGTTCACCTCGAGGCGTCGGGTAACGGACGTAATGGGCGTGTGGGGAAACAGCTCAACGTTCTCAATGAAGCTGGCCGTGCGCATCCGCTCGAGGGTGTAGGTGGACAGCGCCACGCTCGGGTCCGAGGTCTCGCGCTTCCAGGGGCAGCCCGTGTCGAACAGTCGGACGCGCTTACCCCGCCGCGCGAGGTTCACCGCCGCGTCCACGCCGCTCTCATACCCACCGACGATGATGAAGTCGTCGCCCTCTAGCTCCGCGTAGCTCGAGATCGTTCCTATGTGCTGGCAGTTCTGGCTGCCAGGAAAGACATCGACGCTGGGGTACTGAAAATCACCACCCGCCCAGATCACATGCTTGGTCGTGAACCTCCCAGAGCAGGTCTCGATGTGGAAGAGATCCTCGCTCGGGACGATCTCACTCACATCGATGTTCTCGATCACCGGCAGCTTGAACGCCGCGGCGACACCCAACAAGTGTGCCGCATATTGCCGCCCCGTGGGGTGCTCCACCTGCAGGGCAAACGCCGGCGAGGTGCCGATGACCACAGAGTTGATGTCAAGCATGCCCACGGAGTTGGTCGGGAAGGACGGCGTAATGAAGCGCATCTCGGCAGGCCAACGGATGAAAGAGGCCCCAATCTCGTGGCGCTCAAGCGCCACAAAGTTCTCGATACCTGCGTCCATCAGCGCCACGCTGATCCCTACGCCCGCGGCCCCCATTCCGATGACGACGACGTCATAGACATGGGGCGTTCTCGCGCTGTCTTCTTGGCTGGCCG
>CALCNF010000352.1 GCA_937897815.1 uncultured Pseudomonadota bacterium
CCTCAGCGTCCTCGTTCGCGGCGATGGGACTCTGGGCGCGAACATCTATGCCCGCTCCAACCCCGTGGAGTGGCGAGACGGTGGATGCTGGCTCACGGAGCCGGGACGAGGCGGCGTCGTGCCGCGGCCCGTCGTGCTCACGTGGCGTCTCAAAGACGAGCCGGGTGTGCACGTGCGAATGCGTTGGTATGGCGAAGACCCCTGCTTCTTCGAGGTCTCGGGGTGGCGCGTCGAGTATCGAAGCGATGAAGACGACGAGGCGCTGCGAGCGCGGGGCGTCTTCGCCCGGATGCGCGAGGTGGCCCACGAGGCCTGCTCGGACGCGGGTCCGGGCGACCCGGGCGCGTGCTACGACGCGCTAGCGGGACACAGCGCGGTCGCCGAACCGTGGCTCGGGCCGGACATGAGGTACCAGCCATAGTCGTCTTTCGGGGTGCCATTGGCGGAATCGGCGCGCGGCAGTAGACTGACGTTCGCGTGAGGTGGGTCAAGGCGCGGCGCGTCGTCCTAGGAGCCTCCGCGACATGGAGGGTGTGATGGCGGAAGAGCAGGGCGGTGGCGTGGATCTCATTGAGGCCCACAAAGCGTTGAAGAAGAGGGCGAAGCTCCTGAGGATCGTGTTTCCTCTGGTGATCATCCTGATCGTCGTCTTGAACGTGATCGGGCTCGTGAACCAGGTGAAGGGTCTGGATACGGAGGCCCTGGCGTCCAGCTTCGAGTCTGAGGCCCACAAGGTGTGGCCGCGGATCGAGGACGACCTGGCCCTGGTCGCCAAGCACCTGCAGCCGGTCTTGGCGAAGGAGATTCAGACCCAAAGCGAGGCCCTGGCTCCCAAGCTGGAGGCGAAGCTGAAGTCCGACGTGGAGGCGTTGAAGCTTCGGATCGAGCGGGACTTTCATACGGAGCTGGAGAAGTCCCTCGACGAGATCGAGCGTCGCCAGCGTCAGATCCTCATCGACCAGATCCCCAGCTTGAAGGGTGACAGGACCGCGCAAGACCAGGTCCTGCACGCCGTGCGCGTCTCCTTGACTCGCTGGCTCATCAACCAGCTGAACACGACGCTTCATGAGCACATGGTCGCCATGGATGACATCTTCAAGACGCTACAGAAGAGCTACACCGCGCCCGCCGGAGAGCGGGTGGCGCCAGAAGACGCGCTGCTCGTCTGGCTGGACCTGATGAACGAGCAGGTCGGTGGCGTGGACGTGATCCTCGGTCCCGAGAAGAAGCCGCAAGGTAAGAAGGGCGCCTCGAAACCCTCGAAGAAGCAGGGGGCGGGCCAATGAGCGAGCAGGCTTATAAAGAGTATCTGGAGACTGAGGTCGAGCAGGCCGCGAAGAGCTTCAAGCTTGGACTGATCTCCATGGCGCTCATCACCGTTCTCATGCTCGGCTACTTCCACTGGCTGAAGAGCGCGACAGCTGAGATCCTTGAGCCCCAGAACCTGGCCAACGTCATGGTCAGCGAGGTGCGGCGAAACATGCCGGCGGCTCGAGACACTCTGGAGAAGGAGCTCACCGCGGCGGCTCCCGCCGTCGTCACCTTCATCACCCAGGCGGTGATGGATGAGGCCCTTCCCATGGTGAAAGACGCCGTTACGGCGCTCCTGAAGGACTACTCAAGGGAGCTCACCGGCTATGGAACCCTCGCGGTGGCTCAGGTCTTTCAGGAGATCGTCCGGGACCATCGAGACGCTCTGTCGAGGGCGGCGACTCAGGGGGAGGTCGCTCAGTACAGCCCCAACGAGATCGCGGCGGATCTGTCGACGCTTATCGAGAAGGAGCTGGGCAAGCGGATCAGCGAGGTCCCCGAAGAGACGCTCGCCGCGAAGCTCGACAAGAGCCTCGTCGCCCTCAAGAACATCAACACGGAGCTTCAGCGTCTCTCGAAGGCCAAGCGCGTCTCTCGTGAAGACGAGCTGGGGCGGAAGCTCATCACGACCTGGTGGACGTTCCTGAATCGTCATGAGACCGCGAGGGACGCCGAGACGCAGATGCTCGACACCGTCATGAAGCCCGTCACGTCGGACGATGACCCCGAGGTTCCTGGCGACGATTGAACGAAGCCCGCTTGGAATAAGGGCTTTATTGACGCTCCTCAGGCCTGGCTCAATACTCGCCTTGTGGGAATCAGCCTCCTCGGAGGCGTGTTTCCCGAGAGGTCGTATTCGGCTCCTGGGGAGGTTGCTTGAAGCGGTTTGTACTGCCGATTGTTCTGGCGTCATTCGTGCTCGGGTCTGCGCTCGATGCGCAGGCGGGGAAGAAGCGTAAGAAGAGGGCGCCTGAGCCGGCTCCGCCCACCACGGCCGAGATCCTGATGGCCGCTGGCCACGTGCCGGTGGATGGTCCCGCGGAGGTCGTGGACAGCACCGACCTGGGCGTTAAGACGCCGATACTGGACCCGGCCGGCGCGGCTCTGAAGCACTTTCACGACAGCCTGCGCGCGACGGCGCGCGGTGAAGATAAGACTCGGATCGCGGTGTTCGGCGCGAGTCATATGGCCGGCGACATGTTCACGCGGGTGCTCCGTCATCGTCTGCAAGAGCGGTTCGGTGACGCCGGCCCTGGCTTCCTGGTGCCCGCCTGGCCGTGGCGTGATTACAACCACCGTGACGTGAACATCAGCTACAACAAGAAGCGATGGGACAGCTACTGGGTCAGCCGCACACGAAGCCGAGTCGACGACGACCTCTACGGTCTCGCTGGCATCACGTTCGAGAGCGCCGACAAGCGCGCGCAGGTGGAGATCTCCACGGCGCGACGGAGCGAGTTCGGGCGCTCGGCGAAGACCATCGAGGTCTTCTACTGGAAGCAGCCGCGAGGCGGAGACTTCTACATCACGCTCGATGGCAAGCGGAAGCGGGTGAAGACGCGCGCGAAGGAGGCCGGGCCGGCCTACGCGACGTTTGTGCTCGAGGACGCCGCCCACACCATTAAGATCCGCCCACGCGGTAACGGCAAGGTGACCTTGTTCGGGGTGGCCCTCGACCGAGACGTCAAGGGCGTCGTCATGGACTCGATGGGTATCAACGGCGCGCGCGCCTCGGCCCAGCTTGAGTGGAACCCGAGGCTCTTCGCTGACCACATCTCCAGGCGCGACCCCGATCTGGTGGTGCTCGCCTATGGCACGAACGCGATCGGCGATATGGATGACCCCATCGAGGCGTATGAGAAGCGGTTCGACCTGGTGGTGAACCGGGTGAAATCCCTGCTCCCGGAGAGCTCCTGCGTGGTGATTGGGCCTTCGGACCGCCCCGTAAAGGTGAAACCTCCGGAGGGCGACAAAAAGACCCCGATGCGCTTCATCAAGCGGCCCCGGCAGGCTCAGGTGATCGAGGTGCAGAAGCGCATCTCCGCCCGCTACGGCTGTGGGTTCTGGGACATGGCGGCCGCGAGCGGCGGAGACCTCTCGATGCTCACGTGGGTCAGCTCCGAGCCGCGCCTCGCGGCTCGGGACTACGTGCACTTCACCCGCAGAGGGTACGAACGGATGGCGGATCTGTTCTGGGATGAGCTCATGGGGCCGTTCCAGATGGAGAGCGTCGGCGAGTCCGCGCAGAGCGGCGCGCCTTGAGCTGGACGGGTAGAACGCACTAGATGCAGTTCAACAGCATCGAATACGCGATCTTCCTTGTGGTCGCGTTCACACTGTACTGGGCCTTGGCGCGCTGGAACCTCCTGCGCGTCGCGTTCCTGGTCGTGGCCTCCTACATCTTCTACGCCGCCTCGAACCCGTGGTTCGTCTTGCTGCTGGTGGGCTCCACGGTCACGGATTTCTACGCGGGACGCGGCATCGTAAAGGCGGACGCGGCGGGACAGATCGGCAGGAAGAAGGCGTGGCTGGTGTTGAGCCTCGCCGTGAACCTCGGCCTCCTCGGCGTCTTCAAGTACGCCAACTTCTTCTACGAGTCGTTCGTGGACATCGGAAACGCCCTGGGCTTCACCCTCGTGTTCGACCGTCTCGATATCCTGCTCCCCGCCGGCATCAGCTTCTACACCTTCCAGACCATGAGCTACTCGATCGACGTGTATCGGGGCCTGCTCAAGCCCGAGAAGAGCTTCCTGAATTTCGCCTTCTTCGTGGGCTACTTCCCGCAGCTGGTCGCGGGCCCCATCGTCCGGGCCGTCGACTTCCTGCCTCAACTGAAGCGCCGCGCGCACGTCTCTCGACAGCAGCTGAGCCGCGCCATGTGGCTGATCGGTATCGGCCTCCTCAAGAAGGTCGTGATCGCCGATTACCTGGCCGTCAACATCGTCGACAGGGTCTTCGACGCGCCTCATCGCTTCAGCTCGATGGAGGTGCTCATCGGGCTCTATGGCTACACGATGCAGGTCTACATGGACTTCAGCGCCTACTCCGACATCGCCATCGGCTCGGCGCTCCTCTTCGGCTTCAAGCTCCCGGACAACTTCAACCGGCCCTACACAGCGACCAGCATCTCGGACTTCTGGAAGCGATGGCACATGACCCTCGGCTCCTGGCTACGTGACTATCTGTACTTCCCGCTAGGGGGCTCCAAGAAGGGCGACCTTCGGACCTACTACAACCTGTTCGTCACCTTCATCCTCATCGGCCTGTGGCACGGCGCCAGTTGGACCTTCGTGGTCTATGGCTGTCTCCACGCGTTGGCCATGTCCATCAACCGCTACTTCCGAGTGAACGTCGGGAAGCGGGAGAAGAAGAAGCTCACGGCCTGGGGCTGGACCTGGCGCGTCGCCCTGACCCTGAACTTTGTCGTCCTGGCTCGCATCTTGTTCCGAGCTCAAGACTTCACCCAGGCCGGGGAGATCGTCGACGCGCTCCTGGCCGGGACCACCTATGTAAACAGCATGACGCCCCTGCTTTGGGCGCTGCTCATCGGCTGCTACGTGGTCCACTGGCTACCCCGGAGCCCCATCGACTCCCTGCGGGACGCCCTCTCCAAGATCCCGATCCCGGCCCAGGGCGCTGTCCTGGCCGCGGCCCTGCTGGTCATCATGCAGGCCGCCTCCACAGAGGTGGTCCCCTTCATCTACTTCCAATTCTGAGCGCCTGAGCGATATGGCTGATTTCAACGAGACAGAGACGAGCGACGCCGTCGAAGACTGGCAGGGCGAGGGCCTGCCAATCGGCGTGCGCCTGTCTGGCGTCGCGGCCATCGGCGCGCTGGTCATTCTGGCGATCCCTTACGGAACGGCAGATCTGGAGCGCTTTCGGGTGTGGACGCCTGAGGACCCTGTGCCGTTCTCAGGCAAGTTCCGAACCGATGGAGTAGGGCCGACGGTCGCTGAGGCGGGCGGCCACCTCGGCGGGAGCCAGGGCTTGAACGAAGCGGAGCTCGCGGCGCTGTCGGAGTCCACGCTCCCCGATGATGAGGGAGACGCAGCGCCGGCCCCAATGCTGGTGGTCGAGCCCGAGCCTCCGACGGAGGTCGACGGCGCCGGGGGTGGTGAGGCTGAGCCCGCGGAGCAGCGTCCACGTATCGTGTTGCCCGAGTCGCTCTTCGCTGGCGTCAAGGTCCCCATCGAGGACCCCAACGGCGCGATGAAGACCTTCTACGAGGCTCTGGAGCGCACGGCCCTCAAGGAGCAAGGAGCGGTCACACGGATCGCGCACTGGGGAGACTCCGCCATCGGCGCCGACGGCATGACCTCGGCTGCGCGCCGACACTTTCAGCGGCAGTTCGGAGACTCGGGTCACGGGTACATCCTCATCGAGTCCGGTAGTGCGTGGTATCGGCACAAGGACATCGTCGCGAAGAGCAAGGGCTGGAAGGCTCAGAAGATCATCGACAAGGGCGCCAAGGATGGCCGGTATGGGTTCGGGGGCGTGAAGGCCCGCGGCTACCTGGGGGCGAACGCGACCTTCGCCACGGTCGAAAAGGGCCCGGTAGGCAAGAGCGTGAGCCGCCTTGAGATTCACATGCAAAAGGGTCCTGGCAACGGAGCCTTCACCGTCGCGGTCGATGACGGTGAGCGCCAGCGAGTCGATACCCGGTCCGAGGCGGTCGAGGAGGCGGTTCACGTTCTCGAGGTGGAGGACGGCCCCCACCGGTTCAAGATCCGCGCCGAGGGTGGCGGCCCTGTCTACCTCTACGGCGCGGTGCTCGAGCGCGACGAGCCTGGCGTCGTTTATGACTGCCTTGGCCTCGTTGGCGCGCGCAGCCAGCGCTTGCTCAACGCCGATGAGGCTCACTGGAAGCAGCAGCTGGAGACCCGGGACCCGGATCTGATGGTCCTGATGTACGGCGGCAACGATGTGGGCGATAAGCGGATCCCGATGGAGCGCTACGAGAAGGTCTTTCGGCAGCTCGTTCAGCGGTTCCGAACCACCCGGCCCGAGGCCGCATGTCTGGTCATGAGCCCGCTGGACCATGGCGAGCGGCATCGCGGGTCCGTTCGTACGGTCCCCCGCCTGCATCCTCTGATGGAGGTGCAACAGCGCATCGCGTTGGAGGAGGGCTGCGCCTGGTACTCGGTCTTCGATGCCATGGGAGGAGAGGGCGCGATGGGCCGCTGGTTCAAGGCGAACCCGCGTCTCGGGTGGGGCGACTTCGCCCACGCCACGCCTGCGGGAGCGAAGGTCCTTGGAACCTATTTCTTCAAGGCGCTGATGCACGGATTCGCCGGGCACCTGGGCCAGGAAATTCAGCCTCCGGAGACCCCAGCGGAGCGAGGCTCTGGCGAGGACGCGGCCGAATAAGCATCATCGGCCCTTCGCCGAGCTTTGACAGTCGTATGCGGCGTCCTCTATAGAAGCGCTGATTGCTCGGCGAGAATTCCCTCCTTGTCGGCGCCACTGAGGTCCTTTGAAGTTTCCCATCGTCACAGACGAGCAGGTCGCGCGCTCTACGCGCGGCCGCGCGAGCGCACGCACGCCGAAGCCCCCTTGGCTGAAGGTGGCTGCGCCCATGGGCCAGCGCTATCGGGCGATCACCGAACGGCTGAAGACCCTGGGACTCGCGACCGTATGCCAGGAGGCCCACTGCCCGAACATCGGGGAGTGCTGGGGTGGTGGAACGGCCACGATCATGCTCATGGGCGAGGTCTGCACCCGAGGCTGCCGGTTCTGCGCGGTCCAGACCGGTCGACCCGCGCCGTTGGATCCCGAGGAGCCGCTGAAGGCCGCCACGGCTGTTACCGAGATGGGCGTCGATTACATCGTGCTCACCTCGGTGAACCGAGATGACCTCCCCGATGGTGGTGCTGGCCACTTCGCCCAGACGGTGCGCGAGCTGAAGCGGCTCGACCCCAAGCTCATGGTTGAGGTGCTGATCCCCGACTTCTTTGGGGATGTCGCCGCGGTCGATGTTTTGATCGAAGCGGGTCCCGAGGTCATCGCCCACAACGTGGAGACGACACCGGGGCTGACGCGCCGAGTGCGCGACGCCAGAGCCACCTTCGACCGCAGCTTGAAGATCCTGGACTACATCGACAAGGCGGGCGCCGGCCGAGCGCCGGGTGGCGTGGACATCCTCGCGAAGACCTCGATCATGCTGGGGCTCGGCGAGACGGAGGCCGAGGTCATCGAGACTCTGGAGGCCCTCCGGGCGGTCGGGACCGACGTCGTAACATTTGGGCAGTACCTTCAGCCGACGCCCAAGCATCTCGCGGTCGTGGAGTACGTCCATCCAGACCAGTTCGATCGCTACGCGGAGGTCGCTCGCGAGATGGGCTTCGTCTATGTCGCTTCGGGCCCCCTCGTTCGCTCAAGCTATCGTGCCGGCGAGTACTACCTTCACGCACACATCGACCAGATGCGGCAGGAGGTGCGGGCGTGAGCGCGGTCGTCGAGCAGCCAGAGCGCGACCTCCTGGAGGTCCTGGTCTCCATGGACCTCCAGCTCGCGAGTCTGGAGCGACTTCTCACGCGGCTGAGCGCGAGCGGAACGATTGGCTCCTACCCGGAGGCGGGTTTTGCACGAACCGCGATGGTCGCAGCGGCCCTGGCGCTGCGGCCCGACGACATGCTCTTCGGGACGGCTCGCGATGTTCCGGCAGCTCTGGCCCACGGAGTGCCCATGGAGGAGATCCTTGCCCAGGCCCTGGGCAAGGGCGGTGATCCAGGCCGGGGGCGTGGAATGCCGGGCGCCATCACCAATCAGAGGCACGGCGTGTCCCTGACGGACGGAAATATCGCCTCGCACACGGTTCATGCTTCGGGCTTTGGGCAGGCCGCTCAGATCCGTGGAGATGGCCGCGTCGCTTGTGCGCTCCTTGGCTCGGGAGCCCTCGCCAATGGAGAGATTCACGCGGCCTTCAACTTCGCGGCGATCGCCGACGCACGAACGATCTTCATCGTGCGCGGAGAGGTGGCCGACGGTATTGAGCTTGAGGGGACTGGAGAGGCTTGGGGCCTCCCCATAGACGTGGTGCGCGGCGATGATGGGCAGGCCGTGTATGCCGCCGTCCGCGCGGCGCGCGAGCGCGCGGTCGCGGGCGAAGGCCCCACCCTGATCGACGCTCGACTTCCCGAGCATCCTGAGCCCTTGGACTGGCAGGCCCATCAGGCGCGCGGAGGTTGGTCCGCGGAGCACCATCAGGGCGTTCTTCGTGAGATCGAGGCCGGTCTGCGCGAGGCGCGAGCCGCGGTGGAGGCTGGCGAGGACATCCGGGCTGCGAGCCTGTTCGAGGACGTCTTTGAAGACCGACCCTGGTTTCTTGCGCCGAATCGAGGGCACGAGGTGAACTCATGAGCGAGACGAAGACGCTGAACCTGGTCCAGGCCGTCACGGACGGGCTGAACGTCGCCATGGAGGCGGACGACGACGTGATCCTCCTTGGTGAGGACATCGGCAAGTTTGGTGGGGTCTTCCGCGCGACCGCTGGGCTCCATGAGCGGTTCGGTGAGGAGCGCGTCATCGACACGCCGCTCAACGAGGCCGGCATCATCGGCTCGGCGATCGGAATGGCGCTCTATGGCCTACGACCTGTCCCGGAGATTCAGTTCTCGGACTTCATTTACCCGGGCTTCGATCACATCGTGAACGAGCTCGCCAAGTACCGATACCGCTCGGGCGGGCAGTTCCCGTGCCCGGTGACCATCCGTACGCCGGTCGGCGGCGGGATTCGCGGGGGCCACTACCACTCCCAGAGCCCCGAGGCTTATTTCATCCACACCCCAGGCCTGAAGGTGGTGTGCCCGTCGAGCCCGAGGGACGCCAAGGGCCTCCTCGTCTCGAGCATCCGAAACGATGACCCAGTGCTCTTCCTTGAGCCCAAGCCCATCTACCGGAAGGCCATCGGTGAGGTCCCCGTCGGTGACTTTGAGGTCCCCCTGGGCGAAGCCCGAGTGGTGCGAGAGGGCTCGGACGTGACGCTCATCGCCTGGGGAGCCATGGTCCCCCTGTGCGAGGAGGCGGCCAGCCGCGCCGCCTCGGACGGCATCGAATGCACGATCCTGGATCCCCGGACCCTGTGGCCTCTCGACATCGAGGCGATCGTGTCCTCGGTCGAGCACACGGGCCGTTGCGTCATCGTCCATGAGGCGCCTAAGACCTGCGGGTTCGGCTCGGAGATCAGCGCCCTCGTTCAGGAGCGTTGCTTCCTCAGCCTCGAGGCTCCAATCACGCGGGTTACGGGCTATGACGTTCCGTTCCCTTACACCCTTGAGCACGCGTACCTACCCTCGGTGGCACGGGTGCTCGACGCCGTTGAGACGGCGGTCCACTTCTAAGCGTCCTGTTCTCAGAGAGAGGTCCCTTATGCGTTTCGAATTCAAGCTCCCCGACCTGGCAGAAGGCATGGTTGAGGGCGAGATCGTGTCCTGGCTGGTCGAGGCTGGAGCGGCTCTCAAGGAAGAGCAGCCTGTCCTGGAGGTCATGACGGACAAGGCGACGGTCGTGATCTCCAGCCCCCACGCAGGCAACCTGCTTGAGACCTGCTACGAAGCTGGAGACATCGCCGAGGTGGGCTCTGTGCTCTTCGTCCTCGACGTGGAGGGCGCTGGCGAAGCGCCGGCCGCTGATGAGGCGCCCGCTGCGGCCGAGGAGACCCAGCCGCTTCCCAAGCCCCGTCAGCCGAAGAAGTCGGGTGTCTCTTCGGAGACCCAGCCTTACGGAGGGCCGGACGTGCGCGACGCCGCGACCGCCCCGACCGCGCCGGTTCCTGTCGCCCCGGTTCCGCGTGGCTCAGGAAAGGTCCTGGCGACTCCGGCGACCCGAAGACTCGCGCGCGAGCTCGGCGTCGACATCGGCAGGGTCACCGGAACGGGCCCCGCCGGCCGCGTGGAGAAGGGAGACGTTCGCGCCTTTAGCCAGGGTGGA
>CALCNF010000353.1 GCA_937897815.1 uncultured Pseudomonadota bacterium
GAGCCTCTCTTGTACGCGTCCTACAGGGGGATGCAGCCGTGCTTCTTTGGCGGGTTGGTGCTCCGCTTGTTCTCCAGCATCTCCAGCGCGGTGCAGATGGTCGGGCGCGTGTCCTCCGGGAGAATCACGGCGTCGATATAGCCGAGCTCCGCCACCTTGAACGGGTTGGCGAACTTCTCCCGGTAGTCCTCCACCAGGCGCTCGCGCTCGGCTTCGGGGTTCTCCGCCGCGGCCAGCTCTTTACGATGGATGATGTTCACTGCGCCCTGGGGGCCCATCACGGCGACCTCGGCGGCCGGATACGCCACATTGATGTCGGCGCGCACATGCTTGGATCCCATGACGTCATAGGCTCCGCCGTAGGCCTTGCGGGTGATGACCGTGATCTTGGGAACGGTCGCCTCCACGTAGGCGTAGAGGAGCTTGGCTCCGTGCTTGATGATCCCGCCGTACTCCTGCTGTGTTCCAGGCAAGAAGCCCGGGACATCCTCAAACGTGACGATGGGGATATTGAACGCGTCGCAGAATCGCACGAAGCGCGCGCCCTTGACCGAGGCGTTGATGTCGAGACACCCGGCGAGGACCGCGGGCTGGTTCGCGACGACGCCAACCGGTCGTCCCTCGAAGCGGGCGAAGCCGACGATGATGTTCTTCGCGTAGTCCCGGTGCACCTCAAAGAAGCTGTCTTTGTCTGCCACGTGCTCGATGAGCTCGCTCATGTCGTACGGCCGGTTCGGCTCCGCGGGAACCAGGTTGGCCAGGGCTTCATCACGACGGTCACGGGGATCGTCCGTGGGGATCCTCGGCGGTGGCTGCATGTTGTTGTCCGGCAGGTAGGACAGGAGCCTGCGGATCGTACCCAGGGCAGCCTTCTCATCGCTGGCGGCGAAGTGGGCCACACCCGAGACGCTGGCGTGCGTCTTGGCGCCCCCGAGCTCCTCCTTCGTCACCTCTTCGTTCGTCACCGTCTTGATGACGTCCGGACCCGTAATGAACATGTAGCTCGTGTCCTGGGCCATGATGATGAAGTCGGTGATCGCAGGCGAGTACACCGCTCCGCCTGCGCACGGACCGAGGATCGCGCTGATCTGCGGGATCACACCGCTCGCTAGCGTGTTGCGCGTGAAGATCTCCGCGTAGCCAGCCAGGGACTCGACTCCCTCCTGAATTCTGGCGCCACCCGAGTCATTCAACCCAATGACCGGACAGCCTGCGTCCATAGCGAGATCCATGATCTTACAGATCTTGGCCGCGTAGGCGCCGGAGAGGCTACCTCCGAACACGGTGAAGTCCTGAGCGAAGACGAAGATCTTTCGACCGTCGATCGTTCCATAGCCCGTGACGACGCCGTCGCCCGGAATACGCTGCTCTTCCATCCCGAAATCGCGGCACTGGTGCTTCACCAGCTTGTCGATCTCAAAAAAGCTTCCTGGATCCAGCAGGTGCGCAATGCGCTCCCGCGCGGTCATCTTCCCCTGCTCATGTTGGCGCTTGATACGGGCTTCTCCGCCCCCAAGCTCCGCCTGACGGTTCATCTCTTCGAGACGTTCACGAACGTTCATGGGCCCCTCCACGATCGAATTGCGGCAGCCCTACCACATCCCCGCGCGCCCGTGAAAGGGGCATTCGGTTGCGACCGTTTCCGCGAACCGACCTGATGTCGGACCTCGTGAGCGTCCGGGAGCAGGCAAAAAAAATGCCCGAACCGAGAATTGGGTGTGCGCGCTATCCGACGGGAATCCGTCCGCCATCTATTTTGGTGATGGCATGTTCATAATAGCCCCGGTTCGGGCATCGCTTGTTTACAAAGCAGGGATCGTGCCAACTCCTGCGGTCTAGTGATTTCAGAGGGTTACGGCCGCTCCCTTCTGTTTTAGCTCTCCTGGTGGGTCGGATGACACGGGGTTCAAACACCCCACCGGGGAACAGAGTCCCCACCTGTCGTGAGCCGGGGCCCCGCGGGCGCTGAGCTGGGTGGTCGCGACGGTATCGCTGCCCGGCGGGGGCGGCCGTGTGCGCGAGCGCGCAGCGCGCTGGACGCAAGCGCTCGGACGCGATAGGCAATTCTCCTAACCCGAACGGAGGTCGTGCACGATGCGCGCGTTGATTCTTCTGATCCTGGTCGCCTTCGCGACCACCGCCTGTGGAAAGCAGGAAGCTCCTGCAGAGCAAGCTCCAGCACCGGAGAAGGCTCAGGAGGCCAAACCCGCGGCTACGCCGACCGAGGCGGCCCCGGCGAAGCCTACGACCGCCGAGGCGCCCAAGCTCGTGAAGCCCGCCAAGATCAGCCCGGTTGTTCCGCCCACGACCGCCACCGCCGAGCCGAGCAAGACCCGCTTGACCGCGGCTGAGATGAAGGAGATGGAGAAGAAGCCTGGCGCAACAGGCGCTCTCAAGACGACGACCGCCGTCGCGGGCAAGAAGCACCCTGACGTGGCAGGAACCCCTGGGCCCTCTCCGGCGACCGGAAGCGACGAGGCCATGGTGAAGATTTATGTCTTCAGTGACTTCCAGTGCCCCGTCTGCAAGCGCGTGGTCGAGCCCATGAAGTCCGTCGCGCGTGAGTTCGGAGACAAGGTCCAGGTGATCTTCAAGCAGAACGCTCTGGACATGCATCCGAACGCCTTTGTGGCAGCAGCGGCCTCGATGGCGGCCTACAAGCAGGGCAAGTTCTGGCAGATGCACGACAAGCTCTTCCAGAATCAGCGAAACCTCTCGGAGCCCGATCTGCTCGTCTACGCGGAGGAGCTGGGTCTCGACA
>CALCNF010000354.1 GCA_937897815.1 uncultured Pseudomonadota bacterium
GAGTCGCTCGAGACGGCGACCGTGCCGAGCGACGCGAGCGTGGAGAGCCTCTACAGTCGCGCTGTGGTCCTGTCCGACTGCTCGGACACCCAGGCCGCCCTGCGGGTCCTCGACACCCTGCTCGCCCGTCACCCGGGCTACCAGCCCGCCCTGGACCTCCTGAAGGTCCTGAAGGTCACCGACGCCCCAGCGCAGGAAGCGGCGGTCAAAGAGCCCAGGGGAGGCGCCCTCCCTGAGGCCGTCGAGCGGCGTCTGAACGCCGCCGACGACCTGGCGCTCACGCTCCTGGAGGCCCGTGAGCGCGTCCTCGAGGGCGCATATGAGCAGGCTCTCGAGGCCCTTGAACGGGTCTTGCAGATGGACGCGGACTGCGTCGAGGCGCTCGAGATGCGCTCTGATGTGGAGCGGAATCGCGAAGAGTGGGAGGCCCTGTCTGCAACCCTGGAGCGCCTGGCCGACCTTGCCTTCGACGCCCCGAAGACCCTGGGCTACATCCGTGAGCGCGCCCTCGTGCTCGACCAGAAGGTCGGCGACGCCGCGCGGGCGGCCACGACCTGGGCGCGGTACCTCGACTGGCAGCCTCTCGACGACGAGGCCTTCGACCGGCTGTCGAACTGGTATGAGGGCCAAGAGGCCTGGGAGGAGCTCGCCTCGCTTCATGTGCGGCGCGCAGAGGCCGCCGAAGAGGGGGCCGACGAAGAGGGTCTCGGACAGAGCTACGGTCGCGCCGCGGCGGACGCTCGCCTGAACGAAGGGCGCGTGAAGCTCCACCGCCTGGAGGACGCCGAGGGTGCCGTCAAAGCGGCCCGCGCCGGGCTGCAGAGGTCCGACGATGACCCCGAGCTCCTCGAGGTCCTGGTTCGCGGACTGGCGGTGACCAACCAGCGAGAAGAGTGCCGTGAGGCGCTCGACAGGCTCCTACCGCTGCTCGTGGACGGCCCGCTTAAGGAGGAGATGTCGCTCCTCCGAGGTTCCAAGGACTAGGCGTCTCAGACCTGCTCAAGCAGGTGGCCGAGCTTCTCCTTCTTGACCTTGAGGTACGCCGCGTTCTCCGGGTTCGGCGCGAACTCGATGCTCACGCGCTCCACAACCTCGATGCCGTAGGCCTCTAACTCCGAGACCTTCCGCGGGTTGTTGGTGAGCAGCCGTACGCGCTGCACGCCTAGGGCCATGAGCATCTGAGCGCCGATGCCGAAATCTCGATGATCCGCATCAAAGCCGAGCTCAAGGTTCGCCTCCACGGTGTCCCGTCCGCTGTCTTGCAGCTCGTAGGCGAGCACCTTGCTTGCGATCCCGATTCCTCGTCCCTCTTGCTGCAGGTAGAGCAGCACGCCTCGGCCCTCGTCCTGGAGCCGCCCCATGGCGGTTCGGAGCTGGAAACCGCAATCGCATCGCAGCGAGTGGAGGACGTCTCCAGTTACGCACTCGGAGTGCAACCGCACCAGCACTGGCTCGGCGGAGCGCACCTCACCGACGGTGAGCGCCAGGTGCTCCTTCTCGTCCAGCTCGTTCACGAATACGCGGCACAGGAACTCACCCTGGGCCGTGGGGAGGCTCGCCTGGGTCTGCTGGGTCGCGAAGGTCTCGTGGCTCAGTCGGTGGGCGACGATATCGGCGAGACGCACCTTGAGCAGACCATGGGCCTCGGCGAGGGCGTCGAGCGCGGCGCCCTGAGCGATCTCCCCTTCGTCATCAAGGACGTGGCAGAAGGTCATACACGGCGCGAGCCCCGCGGCCTTCGCCAGATCGATGGTCGCCTCCGCCCATCCGCGACGCGCCATCACGCCTTCGACAGCGGCGACAGCAGGGAACACGTGACCCGGCGTGACCAGATCGTCTCCCGTGGTCCGGGGCTCCGCGAGCGCTTGAATCGTTCGCGCCCGGTCCAGGGCGCTGATCCCGGTGGAGACGCCCTCACGCGCCTCGACGCTCACGGTGTAATTCTCCCGAGCGAGGTCCAGAGAGAAGGACGCCTGGAGCTCCAGCCCCATACGCTCGAGACGGTCACGCGTGATCGACACCGCGACAAGTCCCCGTGCGTGTGTGGCCATGAAGTTCACGACATCGTCGCTCGTTCGCTCGGCGGGTGCGACCACCACCGCGCCGCGATCGGTAAACACGTGGTCGACCAGGAGCAGCATGCGGCCCCTCTTCAGGGCGGCGAGCGCCTCATCGAGGGGAGCGGCCTGCTGGATCTCTTCGGTTGGATTCGTCATGGCGAAGTAACCTATCGGCGCTTGAGCCGCGCGTCGAGGGGGAATCAGAGGAGGCTAGAGACGAGCCCGCGAACCTGGCTCGTAATCTCGTCGGGAGAGAGCTCGCCGTCGAGGATCTCAACGCGGCCCGCCTCAGGCTCCAGGATCGCGCGCTCATAGGACTCGGCGACCTGACGCTGAAACGCCAGGTGCTCGTAGGCGTCGCGCTCGGTTCGCGAGCGCGCGATGCGCTCCATGGCGACCTCGGCTGGCACGCGCAAGAAGATCGTCAGATCCGGCGTCCGAGCCAGACTGTTGATCCCCTTGACGAAGTCCATGCTCAACAGCGAGCCCTGATAGGCGAACGAGGAGACCACGTAGCGATCGCTCACGACGTGGGTTCCGGCCGCCAGCGCGGGGGTGATCTTTCGATCGATGTGGTCGACGCGATCCGCGGCGAACATCAGCGCCGTCGTCGCCGCTGGGGACGAGACATCACCCTTGAGGACGCGCCGAAGCAGCCGGCCGAACTCCGAGTCGGTCGGCTCAGCGGTCGCGATGGCCGAGCCCGACTCGCAGAGCCAGGAGACGAGGCGCTCGGTCTGGGTCGTGGTGCCCGACCCGTCGATCCCCTCGAAGACAATAAACTGGCCGCGATCACTCATCGTTCGCTCCATCTGGAACGGGGACAGGTCGCTGCTCCTCGCCTGCGCACCAGAGGCGCTCCTCAGTCAGCGCCGCCGGACAGGGGATCTGGAAGGTCTGATCGCTCACCGACCCATTCACCTCTACGTCCCGGTACACGATACGAAGGTCCACCTTGCCGTTGCGGATCTTCGCGCTCAGGGTGTGAGGAATTCGCGTCTCACCGTGCGCCTGAAAGTCCTCGAAGCCGAGCACGAAGCGCTCGACGCCGTCGACCACGGCGCGGCTACCCAGGACATCGCCGGTGCCGTGGGCGACCCAGACCTGCTGGCTCACCTTCGGCGGTGAGTCCGCCGTGAAGTCCAGGCGGTATCCGCCCCGCTCTCCGTCCCACGCGAGCTCCACCCGCTCATAGGAGAAGATCGGCACCCCGCCCACGAGCAGCTCCACGATGTCCGCCCCGTCCATGTCGATGATGGGCAGCAGACGACTCACGTTCTCCGGACAGGCCGACCCCACGTAGCACGCCTTCCCGCCCGACTCGAAGGAGGTGAAGGACTCGCCGTCGGTCGCCAGGATGCCCAGCATCTGGTCGGTCGGGGCCAACGCCTGAAAGTGAAGCGCGTTGGGTCGACGCGCTACGATGATCATCTTGGCTTTTCGGGCGCCCTGCTCGCCGTAGATCGATACGCGGGCCTCGGCAGAGACCGACTGAATCGCCTTGGAACGCGCCTCGGTCAGCGCGAGTACATCGGCCGCACGATGGAGGGCGTCGGCGGGCTTGGGCGCGAGACGCGCAGGGCAGCCGGACAAGAAGAGGAACGCCAGGGGCGCCAGGAGAAGCGCGCGGGTGCGCACCGGATCACAGACTGTTCGTGGGGCGTTTCCAGCTGGCGAGGAGCGGGTCAAGCTCCTGATCGAAGGTCACCTTGCCGGCCGCGATCTCGCGCAGCGCCGTCACGGCGTCCTTGTTCTTGGCGTCGACCATTGAGGGATCACCGTTGGCCAACTGACGAGCGCGCTCGCTGGCGATCAGCACCAGGGCGAAGCGGTTCTCTACGTTGTCGAGGCAGTCTTCAATCGTTACGCGAGCCATAGGGTCCTCCAGTGGTCGTTGGACCGGCGGCGGATGGTAGGTGGGACGCGCCATCGCGTCAACACCTGAATTCGTGCGCGCGACCCCGCACGCGAGGGAGGCGACTAGATGAAGCGCACCAGATCGACAGAGCGCTTGGAGAAGCCGACCGTCACTTCCTTCCTGTAGCCCATCGCCTCACCAGCGAGCTGGTAGGGGACGGGCTCACTGAACTGGAGCAAGACGCGATCGGCCTGGAAGTCATGCATGCGCTTGTGCCGCATCGTGCCGCGCCACAGCGATCGCAGGCTCCAGAGGAGACCCGCGAAGGACACATCGCAGACACGAAGATGGAAGCGGTCCGGATCGACACCGGCGAACGGCAGCGTCTTCATGGCGTAGCCGAAGTAGGGGCAGGTCCCAAAGAGCACGGTCTGAATCGAGCCCTCGTAGATCACCTCGCCCGGCGCGATGCGCTCCGTCTCTCGGCCGCCCTTGCTGTCCGTCTCGACCCGGTAGGCCTCTTTGCCGAGGTTCACCACCTTCACGGTGATCTTCTTCCGGCGCAGCCATCGCGACACCAGACGGGGTACCGTTCGAGTGAAGGTCGCGACGAAGTAGCCCATCACGTTCTGGAGCAGGGGCTTGAAGGGGCCGCTTCCGTAGCGGTCCTTCAGATCCCGGTAGTCGTTCAGGATGAAGGCGTCGATGCCGAGACCCGCGAAGGCAAACCGGGTGCCCTCGCACTCCAGCAGCGGCAGCTCGTAGTCATCGGTCGGGAAGTTCGAGGTGTAGGCGCGCAGGTCCACCATGGGCTTACCGCTCGAGACGATCTCCGCCATGGCGTTGCCGGTGCCCAGCTTCAGGATTCCCACACGCGGCGAGTCGTCGTCGTCGGGCAGCTGGTTGATCACGGTCGTGACCGTTCCGTCACCGCCAGCCGCGAAGACCGTTCCGTAGCCTTTCTCGACGATCTCATCGAGGAGACGGCTCGCGTCATCCTCGTGCTCGCTCACGTAGACGTGCTCTGGATCGACCAGATCCGCGATGCGCTGCTTGACGTCGTCATCGACGCGCCGCGCGTTCGGGTTCACCAGCACAGCAAATTGCTCGGGGGCGATGCTCAAATGTTCCTCCAGGAGTGGCCGCCTTGCGGCGCCCTCATGCCACTCGCGCAGGAATGTACGCAAAGAGCGTGCCAACACCAGCTATTTTTTCGGATCTGCACATGGCCAAAGGGTCTGACGCTGAATCACCGTTCACTCAAGACCGGTCCAAGTGTGAACTTCAGGTGGCACTACAGCGACAGCACTGCGAAATTCTTTTCGCACCTGGGCTCTGAGAGAACCCGTTGACAGCCCCAAAGAACCCGCCTTAGATCCGTCCCCGTTGCGGGTGTAACTCAGTGGTAGAGTTTCAGCTTCCCAAGCTGAGGGTCGCGAGTTCGAATCTCGTCGCCCGCTCCAAAGAAAGCCTCTGGAAATCCAGGGGCTTTTGTCGTTTGGGGAGCGAGACACCGTGGAGCACGGTCTTGGATACCTCAAGGGGGCGATTCTTAGGCGCCGCGGCAGGTCTTTTGTGGTATCGATGCCGGGTTGAGACGGGAAAGGGGTGAGAGTCCCCTGCTGCCCCCGCAACTGTGACCGGAGACAATTCTGGCGATCCACTGGCGCGCGCGCTGGGAAGGGCCAGAGGCGGAAGACCCGGGAGCCAGGACACCGAATCAACGGCCACGAAAACCGACAGCCTCGGGTGGAGGTGTGAAGGACCGGGACCACGCGCACCGCGCCCCTGACCTCTCTTGCCCGCACGAGCTTTAGACAGAGCGAGACCATGCGAGCAGCCGAGAGACCAACGAGAGCCCATGTTCCGCGGTGGCTGTTGCCGCTGCTGAGCTCGCTGCTCTTGCTGGGATGTGACGGCGAGCTGGACGCTGAGAGCGCGGGAGCTGACGACACCCAGTCGAGCCTCTATGGGGACATGGCGACGCACGCCGCGGGCCCGAGCGTGCCCTGCCCTGAGGAGCAGCCATACGCCAGTGAGGTCATCTCATTTACTCCGGGACTGAACGCTGGCTATGGAGAGGAGGGCATGCCGGGTGTGGTGCTTGGACCGCCCTCCCCCGGGAAGCCGACGAGCGGCTCCCTGGACGTGGTCACGCTCGGCCTGGGTGGAGAGATTGTGCTGGGCTTCGGTGACCGCAGGATCGTCAACGGTCCAGGGCCCGATCTGGTGATCTGGGAGAATCCGTTCTGGCTGGGAGGCGACCCGGAGACCCCGTTCGCGGAGCTCGGTGAGGTCGCCCTGAGTGAAGACGGTGAGACCTGGCACCCCTTCCCGTGCGAACCGGGGCTCGCGGACGGCTTTGACTCGGGATGTGCGGGGTGGCGCGCCCGAGACGACTTCGACCCCTGCGCGTTGATCCCGATTGACCCAACGCTCACCGGCGGTGACCCGTTTGATCTGGAGAGCCTTGGCCTTGAGGAGGCCCGCTTCGTCCGGATCCGGGACCTCTCGACAGAGGGTCCCTCTCCGAGCGCGGGCTTTGATCTCGACGCCGTGGGCGCGGTCTATCTCGAGCCCACCGATTGAGACACTCTGGAGGCGCGAGGCGTGAGTCTCACGCTCAAGCGCTCGTCAGCTCGTGCTGAAGCCAGCCGAGGAAGGGGTGTGAGGTCGCCATGGCCTCGTCCCACGTCTTCCCTCCCCTGACCTCAAGAGCTCGGATCACGCCCGCGTGGGTGACAAGGAGCGCGCGATCGCCGGGCTGATTGCGCTCAAGCCACGCGTCGATGCGCGCGCTAAATACGGTCAAGGTCTCGCCCCCGGGCGGCGCGACGCGCTTCCAGTCTTCGCACCAGGCGCGCCAACGAGCGCCGTCCTCTCGGTCGAGGTCATCGTAGTGGCGGCCTTCCCAGCTCCCGAAGTCCATCTCGCGCAGCTCCGGCGCGAGAACGAGCTCCACCTGCCAGGCCTTGGCCAGGGCGCGGGCGAGGTTGGCGCAGCGCGGAAGGTCCGAGCTCCAGAGCCGCTCAGGGACGAAGGGCGCCGACTTCAGGACCTCTCCCACCGCCTCATCGAGCGGGACGGTCAGGTCCAGCGCGCTCTGCCCCACGCACCTCCCCTGCCGATCGACCGGAGGGTGTCGCAGGGTCCAGAAGCTCACAGGGAGACCAGGGCGAAGAGGATGGCGATCTCAGAGAGCTGCTGAAGGGCCCCCATAAAGTCTCCAGTCAGGCCGCCGACTCGACGCTGGACGTAGAGACCGAAGACGAGGCCGACCACCAGCATGCCCCCGAGACAGCCGACGAGCCCCTCGACGCTCACGCCGAGACGCCAACCGAGGGCACACAGCGCGAGAGTCCAGAATCCGGCGATGACGGCTTGAGGTCTTCCGGACCGCGCGACGTCTCGTGATTTGGACGTCGGGTCATCGCGGCGCGCGTAGGGCTGAACCCCGAGCTGCATCACAGGAAGAGCCCGCGAGAGCGACTGGCCCAGCACGAGGCCCACGGGGGCCAGGGCGCCTAGGTCGACGAGGAGGCTGACCTTGAGCATCAGCGCCAGGATCAGGGCCAGCGCGCCGAAGGCCCCGATTCGACTGTCCTTGAGGATGCGAAGGACGTTGTCTCGATCGTAAGCGCCGCCGAGGGCGTCGACGGAATCCGAGAGTCCGTCCTCATGAAAGCCACCCGTGATGAGGACGCTGAAGGCGACCACGAGGATCGCGCGGGTGAGATCCGAGTGGCCGTCGAGTCCGAGCCACAGCCCCGCCTGCAGGCCGCCCAGGATGGCTCCCACGATAGGGAACCAGATCGAGATCCACTCCCAGGTCTTCTGCGGATAGGGGAATCCGCCCACGGGGATCCGGGTCAAGAACGTCCAGGACGCGCGAAAGGCCAGGAGCCAGGCAGGCATCAGCCCTCCCTGTCGGGGACGGCGGCCTGTTCAAACGTGGCCATCTCATTATGGAGCGCTGCGGCGGCCTCGATGAGCGGCAAGGCCGTTA
>CALCNF010000355.1 GCA_937897815.1 uncultured Pseudomonadota bacterium
CGTGCTCTTCGGGGACGACGCGACAGTCGAACGATATCGCGACGCACCTGCGGTCGATGTGCGTGGACCGGGGCGGAGCAAGGCGCTGCTCTCCCGGCGCGCAGTGGACGACGACTCACTCATCGCGTCGCTCGCGACCGCGGTGTCCGAGTTTGCTGGCCGAAGCTGCCTGAACACCTCCTCGATCGGGATCGTGGGGGGCACCCCCGAGGACGCCTCACGCCTCGCGGAGGCCCTGCAAGCCGCGCTCTCTGAACACGCCGTGGACACGCTCGGCGCCTGGCCTGAGCGCCAGAACGCAGAGGGTATTCGCGCCTGGCTCTCCTCCACCGGCCACGCTGCTGCGACCCCTGAGCTGAAGCAGCGCTCCGATGGGCTCTGGGCCCTGTCGCCTCGGGCGTTCTCGGTCACAGATGCGACCCAGCGGCTTGCGTCCATGGAGGCGCCATTTCCCTGGGTCGCGGTGACGCCGGTCGCAGCCGAGGACCTGACGCGCTGGACCGATGGGGCGCTCGCGGTATCTATCCACGCGACAGGCGACGAGGAGGTGGCCCTGCGGGCGGCGCTCGCCGGCGTCGACCGGGTTGTGGGGCCAGGTCAGTTTACGACCGACGCCACCGACGTGGAGCACCACATGCGGGCGCTTCGGCTGCTCGGGTCCTAGTCCGCGTCGAACGCCCAGAGACGGTCGTAGGTACGGAGGAACATCCGCTTGCCGACGAACGCAGGCGTCGCCCGCATACCATCCAGGACGCTGCGGCCTAGCACCTTCAAGGTGCTCGATACTTGAAGAACGGCCATCCTCCCGTCCGCGGCGGCGACGATGATCCGGTCCCCTGCGATCACGGGCGTAGCGAAGCACGCCTCGTCGCCCGAGCCTCCCAGCCGCTCACCAAAGTCGATGGACGTCTCCAAGATGGGCTCGCCGGTCTCAGCCTTCAAGATGGACCACTGCCCCTGACGACCCAGGAGGTAGATGAGGCCCTTGTGGAGCACCGCGTGTGCGTAGGACTTCCCTCGAACGATCTTACGGCGGTAGACCTCTTCACTGCCTAAGGCCGTGACGCTGCCTTTGAGATCTACGCGGCGTATGTGTTGCACCATCCCGTCCGGGTTGTCTTCGGCCCCGACGAACCACACGGAGCGACCGCTCACGACCGGACTCCGGTAGTAGACGGATCCCAGGCCCGTGAGGAGGACATCGCCGTCCGAGGCGCGAATGGCCTCGCCCTTGGGTGTCACGAGCACCGTGCCTCCGTCGACGGAGACGACGCCTGGCGCTCCATAGTCGTCGTACTCCACGGACTTCCAGAGGACCTTCCCTGTCGCGGGGTCCAGGGCGTAGAGGTGATTCAGCGCGACGATGAGCATGCCGTCGACCCACAGAGGTGAGGCCGCCTGGCCACGCTGGAAGCCTCGCATGTGCTTGTCCGGGCGACCTAGGAAGCGACCCCAGCGGACCTCGCCGTCCAGGCTCATGGAGAGCACCACGCCATTTCCGAAGACCGCGAAGATGGACTTGCCGTCGCTCAGCGGGGTCGATGGCGTGTTGCCCATGACAGGAATCGGCTCGGGGAGAAGGTGCGCGTCCAGCTGCCGAAGCCGGTCGCGCAAGCGCGTAGCCTCGGCTGTCGAGGTCTCCACCTGAGCTCGAACGTCGGAGCCTCCGCGCGCCTTCCGAAGCTCTCGCTTCAGACGATTCAGCTTCTTCTGCTCACGGTCGAGGCGCGTGCGCACATCCGCAGCCTCCTTCGCGTCAATCTCCCCCTGGGCGCGCTCTGGGCCGCTCAGGGTGTCGACGTAGCGCGCGGTGTGAGTCCAGCGGACGGATCCGTCGCTGGCGTCGACGGCGACCAGCGTCAGGGGCTCGACCGACACCAGGACCATGTCACCCACAGGCACGGGTGAAGCGTTCCCCCAGTTGGACATGGGTGTGGACCACGCCACGCCGCTCTTCTCACTCCACGAGGACCGCGCCTTCCCATCGGGATATACAGACGTCCCATCGCCAAGCCACCCGACTCGCTTCGAGGCAGCGCTCGGCCTCGGCGCGGCGAGGCACACGAGAGCGAGGGCGAGTACCGCAGTGACCTCAACGCGTGTCCAGAGTTTCATGCCCACATCGTAGCGCAGCGGACGGGTTCAGCAACAGGCCGCCTTGACCAGGGCCGGGACCGACTGGCAGACTCGAACCCGGACATCGGCCGTCTGAGGGTTCTGTGGCGCAAGGAGAGAAAAGTCGACGATGGGTGGTCGCAGGAGTCACCCTGGCCCTGGTCTCGGGGCTCACGCTCTGGCAGGGCCTGAGCGCGGTGCGCTGGTTCGTCGCTCTGCAGGACTCAAGTGGAGACCTCTCGGGGATCTACGACTGTGGCGCTCTGGCGAACCAGGAAGGGCGACCGGGCAACGTGCGTTACGGGTGTATGGTTCCGGTCCCGAGCTTCCGGCAGCTGGAGGCCCTCTCGAGCCGCGCCGGGCGCGCGGATGGAGCGGAGATCTTCGCCTTCACCATGGGCGCGCAGCCGCACGACCCAAAGAAGCCAGGCTTTGATCCGGAGGCTTCGGATGACGAGCAGCCGGTGCGGCGCGTAACGCTCTCTCCCTTCTGGATCACACGATACGAGATCACCGTGGACCAATACCGACACTGCGTTGAGCTCGGCCCATGCTCCACCGAAGATGTCGGCCTTGGAGGCTTCTTCAACTACGATAGAGAGGGCAACGGGGACCACCCGGTGAACGGCGTGACGTGGTACGGGGCGAACGCCTATTGCGAGTGGATCGGCGGGAGCCTGCCGACCGAGGCGCAGTGGGAGTACGTCGCTAAAGCGGGCGACCTCAACCGCCGTTTCCCCTGGGAGGCCGACTCACAAGGGACCTGCGAGCACGCCGTCTTTGCTGGAGACCCCGGGGCCCCTTGCGGTGTCTTCGGAACAGCCTACTCAGGCATCCACCCCCGCCTCGCCGATGATCAGGTCATCATGGCGCTGAACCTGGCGGGTAACGTCTGGGAGTGGACCGCAGATTGGTACGCGCCAACCTACGGAGCGCCAGGGGCGGTGACCGACCCGACCGGCCCTATGGAGGGCACGGGTCGCGTGCAGAGAGGCGGCGGATACACAGAAGAGGACCCGCTCGTCTTCCGATCCGCCTTTCGCGCGCAGATGGAGCCCGACATGAAGCTGCCGGATGTAGGGTTCCGGTGCGTGGCACCGGAGGTTGACCACGCCGAGCAGCTCCACGAGGTCTCCTTTCAGAGGACGGCCAGTCTCGAGGGCTGGAAAGGTCAGCAGAGCGACTGGCAGATCAAGAACGGCGTTGCGAAAG
>CALCNF010000356.1 GCA_937897815.1 uncultured Pseudomonadota bacterium
AGTCGAATCACCTCAGGGCAGAAGACTCGGCTACGGCTGAGAGGGAACGCCGAACTGGAGTCCTCATGAGCCCGGGCCGTGACCACCGGGCCGCCCTGGTGTTCGTACTCGCGCTCGCCCTCCCCCTGAGCGTGACAGCCTGCGCCAAGGGAGACCCCCCTCAGGCCAAGGCCCCGGGCCACACAACGATAGCCAATAGGGCCTCGGTCGCTCCTATCTCCAAACAGGCGGTGGAGGTCGAGGCCTCTTGTGGCCAATGCAATTTTGGTCTCGCGGAGCCACAGGGCTGTGACCTGGCTGTTCGCATCCAAGGGAAGGCCTACTTCGTCGATGGAGCTCACATTGACGACCACGGAGACGCGCACGCCGACCGAGGGCTGTGCAACGCCGTGAGGCGCGCCGCGGTGACGGGCCAGGTGGTCGATAACCGCTACCAGGCGACGAGCTTCAGGCTGGTCGACTGACACGCGACCGTCGGGTCCAGCGCTCTCGGCTCAGGAGGGCTCGGGGGCGTGCAAGCCAAGATCCGGAAGGCGAGGCGTTCAGGAAGCCAAAGGGCTCCACAAAAAAGAGCCCATCCAGGCTCGCTGGATGGGCTCTCGTGGGTCAGGCTCGCCTCGTGAGGCGGCTTGAGGCGCGACTACTTCTTCGCAGGCTTCTGAGTCATCTTATCGAGGACCTTCTTCAGGTTGTCCTGACCGAACTCGTTGCCGTAGAGCAAGACCGAGAACCGGGAGACCTCAGCGGCGATCTGGGTCGCCGCCTTGATCTCATCATCGCTCGCTCCGGCGGCCTGGCCTAAGCCCACCTGCGCGGTGATGCAGTACTCGCACTTCATCGCGGCCGAGGCCGAGATGGCGGCGAGCCGCGCGGGCTTCTCGGCGATGGGGCCGTTCTTGAAGAGGATCGAGTTCCACTTGCCAAAGTACTCCTCCGCGGCTGGCGCCAGCTGCGTGGGATACATCTTGTAGAACGGGCTCTTCTTCGGTGCGTTCTTGGCGGCCTTCTTCGCAGGCTTCTGAGTCATCTTCTTCAGAATCACCTTCAGGTTATCGAGACCGAACTCGTTGCCGTAGAGCAGGATGGAGAACCGGGCGACCTCAGCCGCGATCTGAATCGCAGTCTTGATCTCATCATCAGTCGCGCCAGCGACCTTCGCCAAGACGACCTGCGCGGTGATGCAGTACTCGCACTTCATCGCGGCCGAGGCCGAGATGGCGACGAGACGCGCCGACTTCTCGTCGAGAGGGCCCTTCTTGAAGAGCACCTTGTTCCATTCCCCGAAATACGACTCGGCGGCAGGCGCGAGCTGGGAGGGGTACATCTTGTAGAAGGGGCTCTTCTTCGTTTCCTTGCCTGAGTCTTTCGCGAACGCGTTCACTGGGAGCAGCAGCGCAAACGCGACAATGAGCAGCTTTTTCATGGTGTGACCATTCCAAGTAAGTGGTTAGGCCGCGACTCTTAGGCCGGTGCTCGAACCGAGGTCAACAGACTCGAATGCGAGCCTTGTAAGCCTTGACCCAGCGCGCCCCGAAGACATCGGGATCCGCCCGAATCCGCCTGGGTTTTCGCGGCCCGTTAAAAGACCGCACACCTCAAGTCCACCGCGCTCGCCATGGAGGTCTCCGCGCTCACGTTGGATCAGTCCCAGGGGACTGGATGGGAAGCACAGACGCGCACCCACGAGAACTCACTGCTCACCTGAAGGCCACCGGGACCCGCTCAAGGATCACACGAGGGCTCAGTCGCAGAGCCCTTCGTGATCGATGTTAATACCCAACGAGTTCGCCCAGCAGGCGTTCCAGTGGGAGATCCCCGCGCAGCCGCACACTGAATCCTCAGAGAAGATGCCCATGTCCGCCTCATCACACACCGGCATGAGCTCACAAACGCCTGGCTCCCCGTCGTCGCAGCGCCCCATCTCTTTGGCGCAGTACGCGTCGTGCCCGCAGTCATCCACGAACACACAGGCCTCCCCAAGGGCGACCTGGTACGGTGCGTGGTAATCCGGGTCGGGCTCGCAGGTGTCGATGCAGTCGTTGTCATCCGTATCTAGCGAGAGCTCTCCGACGTCACAGAAGACCCGCTCGTACACGCACGGGTCGCAGTCGCCGTCCGGCTCCAGGCACCAGGGGTCGCAGAGGCCATCGTCGTACCAGCCGTACTCAAGACAGACGTCATAGTCCTCATCCGAGTCGCTCTTTCCGGCGTTGGACTCGGCCCGAGCCTGCGCTTCAGCCTTGGTCATCGTGCCTGAATCTGTTGCGCCTGAGTCTTCGCAGCCCACGATGGCCACGGCGAGGATCAGCGCGAGTGTCATAAACAAGGTCCGCATACATACCCCTAATCGCATGTAACCTCTTGTACACTGGAGGCTTTACTCCTTCAAACACTTCTCGGTGTCTGGCAGCGATAACGACGCCATCGCGCTCCTGGTCGACCCGAGCGCTGCGACTGGGGGCAATCTACCCCAGAGTCGGTTATTCCCTGTCTCCATGGGTGGGGCTAGATGACCGTGGAGACCGCTCCTGTCTCTTGGAAACCGTCGCAGGGGTCTAAATCCGTGGGGCGTGGCACGCCACTTGCTAGCTATCGAGCCGACGGATTCACGTCCCCATCGCGCAGCACCAAGCAATCAACGCGCGAATCGGAGAGCACACCATGAACTCGACCACACGACTGACTCTAGCGCTGGCCACCTGCTTCATCGGGGGCTGTGATGTCACCTGGAGCCCGGGCTCCGGCTACGACAACGCGGTCTTCTCGGAGACCGGCGACAACATCGCCATGGTCTTTCAGACCTACGAGAAGAAGGACAACGTCAAGTACGTGAAGAAGCGGAACTTCGAGACGCAGGTCGTCCTCATGGACGCCAGCGGGATCACGGAGACGCTGACCGAGCTCACAGAGGGCGACGTGAACGACCTCTTCTTCCAGGAGGAGGCCGGGTACATCATCCTGGGCCGTCGAGGTAAGACCGAGCTCGGCATCACTGGCTCGACCTACGCGAAGTTCCACTATGAGCGCATCTCCATGGACGGCACCGTGACGCCACTGGGCGTGGGTTTTGGCGCCGTGATGTTGTCGTGCAACAGCGGAGAGACCTTGACCACGGTGAGCCCGCCCGAGCGCTGGATCCCCAGCCCGGATGGCTCGATGCTCGCTCGCATCAAGACCGGGATCACCTGCTGGGAGCGGACCATGACCCTCACATTCGTGGACGCCCAGACCCTGGAGCCCCTCTACGCTCCCGTCCCCCTGGACGACGGCGGGCAGACCACCCTCGCCGATGGCACCAACTTCTGGAACACCCTGAGCATGGCCTGGACCGAGGACGGCTCCTTCGCCATCGGCAACTGGGCGACCTCCGACAGCCAGGACCACCTCATGGCGGACATCTATGCCCCTGGGCAGACGGAGCCTACAGAGGACCTGATGCACTTCACGTGCTTCTCGGCGCCCACGGCCAGCGGCTACCAGAGCACCGACGGCACGGAGGTCTCCGTGACCAACGCCGGCGTCTTGAACATCAATCCCGACTCTGTCTGGGACGGCGCCTTTGGTTGCGGCAGCGACTGACCTCACCGCGCCGAGCCCCCGAGACCCAGGCGTCGCTCGCTGATGTGAGCGTCGCCTGGCGTCGTTTTGGGGCCTGGACGCTGTCCACGTCTCAAGAGCCCGCCTCATTCGTGCCAGCGGTGCTCATGTTCAGGAAGCGACGCTCACTCGGCCGCTGAGGTATCTCGACTGGGAAGCTGCCTGTAGATGGACTGCCCCCGCTCAAACCTCTCTAATCAAAGGCTATGGCGGAAAAACGGACCGGTAATCCCATCCTGGGAACCCTCGTGATCTTGGGCTCTGTGGTGGTCACCTATCTGGCTGGCGGTGGTCACCCCCGCGACATGATTATGCCCACAGTCTTCCTCCACGTGACGGTTGGGGTGCTCGGCGCGGTGCTCATTGGGTGCGGCCTGAAGACACCGATGATCGAGCTCTGGAACTTGCTTCGGGGACAAGCTGGCGACTTCCTGGTCCTTCGACGCGCCCTGAGACTGGCGGTCCAGGCTGGGGCCTTATTCGGCCTCATCACCACACTCATGGGCCTGATCCATGTCATGGGAAACCTGAGTGAGGCCAATAGCTTGGGCAAGGGGTGCGCCCTAGCGGTCAACGGGTTCTTCTACGGCCTACTGTATGCCCTGCTGGGATTCGCGTTGGAGGCCCTGGCGACCCGACGTGCCGCGTCGTCACCCGAGACCGGCCCGACGCCCAGCGGCGAAGCTGGAAGACTGTTCATGGGAGCAGCAATCATCCTCGGAGTTGTCCTCGGCGGGCACGTAGCGCGCGGCGACGAACTTCATGGTCTCATGAATCTACCCTCGTTCTTCTTGGTCGTTGGTTCCGTGCTCGGAGCGTTGTTGATTTCGACTGGCGTCATTGTGCCGATGAAGCAGTTCGGCTTGCTCCTCAGCGGGGGAGAGATGGACAAACCGGCGACGCTCGCAGAGGCCTTTCGTGTGATGGTGTTCTCGGCTCCTGTAGCTGGCTTTGTGGGCGCGACGATTGGCCTCATCGGGGTCCTGTCGAACCTCTCTGACCCGTCAAGGCTCGGAGCTTCCGTGGCTATCGCGTTCCTGGCCATGCTCTATGGCGTCACGATCGCGCTCCTGGCTCACGCGGGTGCGAGCCTGGTCGAGTCCTGCGAAAACGAAGACCCAAAGAGGCAGGAGGTTATGTACGGTCCAATGGTCGGCGTAGCTGGCTTTGGCGTGGCGTTCGGCATGTTTGGACTGGTGCTTTACGCGACGGCCGCCTGACCTACCCTTTCATCTGAGGCTATGGCAGAAAAACTCACCGGCAATCCCATCCTTGGAATCCTCGTCATCATCACCGCGGTGGTCGGTGGCGCCGCGATAGAGGGGTTCCTGGGCGAATCTAACGAGCTGCTGTGGCTCTTCCAGCCTTTGGGCTTGGCGGCCGTCAGCTTTGGTGTGCTTGGCGCGGTGCTAATGGGGTGTGGACTCAAGGTACCGCTCTCTGAGCTCGTCTCGCTGCTCAAGGGTGAGGCGAGGGGTTACGCCGTCCTCAGGCGCTCCCTGCGCCTGGTCATCTATGCCGCTCCACTCTCCGGGAGCATCGGGTCGCTCCAGATGCAGATCCACTGCATGGGCAACCTCAGTGATCAGACTCGCCTTGGAGCCTCGTTGGTGGTCAGCACGGTTCCCCTGCTCTATGGCTGGGCGGTGGCCCTGGTGGGCATAGGCCTTCACTCCATAGTTCTTCGCCAATCCGAGCCCAATGAGCGGAATGCCGGCTCTGATGATCACGCTGCAGACAGCGCGCTGGGGCGACCTTTGATAGGAGGCGGCCTTGTCGTCCTGTCCTTCCTAATCCTGCACGGCGTTGGAGGGGGCCACATCAGCGACCTCATCGTCCCCGCTGCGATGTGGATGGTGCCAGGCGTTCTTTTGGGCCTTCTGTGGATGTCCACAGGAGTGCTCAAACCGCTGAGACAGTTGGTCGCCGTGCTGCGCCATGATGACGTAGAAGACTCGTCACTGGTGGGCGCACTTCACATGCTCAGCTTGTCAGCGCCTCTGGTCG
>CALCNF010000357.1 GCA_937897815.1 uncultured Pseudomonadota bacterium
AAGGCGTCTTCTTACAGTCCGATGGCTTCAAGGAGCTCGATGGAGGCGGTGACACGGGATTCACGAAGGCGGAGTTCATGCTCAAGGGCATGCTCCAGACCGATCCCCTGGGGCATGTCTTTCAGCGTCTCGACTTGAAGCTCGGGTACTCCATGGAGGATTCCAATGAGACCTACCTGGGCCTCACGGACGAGGACTACGCCGCGAACCCGGATCGGCGCTACGCGGCCAGCGCTCTGGACCGGATGCAGAATGACCGCAAGCAGGCCGTTCTGCGCTACGCCCTCGTGGTCGGTGAGGACTTCGACCTGACGCTCACGGGCTACTATCAGACCTTCTGGCGCTCCTGGCGAAAGCTGAACAGCTTCCGCGGAAGCGGAGAAGAGTCTCTCTACGAGATCCTCGCCTCTCCAGACAGCGGTGAGCGCGCGGTCTACTACAGCATCCTGGCGGGTCTTGAGGACTCGTTCACCGATGCACAGACGCTCCTGATCGGTGACAACGACAGGACCTTCCTCAACCAGGGCGTCCAGCTTCAGAGCCGCTACACGTTCAAGCAGGGCGAGGCGACCCACGACGTGAAGCTGGGCCTGCGTCTGCACAACGACTCCATCATTCGCGACCATTCGGAGGATCCGTATCTGATGGAGGCCTCGGTGTTGGTCCCCGAAGGAGGCGAGACCATAGATACGAAGCAGAACAAGGGAGAGACGACAGCGCTCGCGGCGCACTTGATGTACAGCGTGGAGGCGTTTGACCTGACGCTCTCACCGGGCGTGCGAACCGAGATCATGGAGAGCTCTTTGGAGGACACGACAGAGGGTGTGACCGTCAAGTCCGAGGATCAGATCCTACTCTTGGGGCTCGGTGCCCATTACGCGCTCACGCCCGAGCTGGGCTTCCTCGCTGGCGTTCATCAGGGATTCAGCCCCGTCTCCCCGGGTCAGCCTGACGAGATCCTCCCGGAGCAGAGCGTGAACTATGAGCTCGGAGCGCGCTACGTGGTTCCCAAGGATGGCACCATGCTCGAGCTCGTAGGCTTCTTCAGCGACTACAGCAACCTCACCGGGGAGTGCTCCTTCTCTTCGGGGTGTGGTGTAGACCAGCAGGACCGGCAGTTCAACGCAGGTGAGGTCCATGCCATGGGTCTCGAGTCGGTGTTGGCCCACCGCTTCAGCCTGGGTGGCGAGCTGCATCTCCCGGGCCGGCTCGCCTACACCTACACGGAGACGGAGTTCCAGAGCGCTTTTTTCTCGAAGAACCCGCAGTTTGATGAGGTCGAGAAGGGCGATGAGCTTCCCTACGTTCCCCAACACCAGCTCTCGTTCCAGCTCGGCGTCGACCATCCGGAGTGGGGCGTCGGCGTCAACGGTACCTATCTCTCGGCCATGCGCGAGGAGGCCGGTCAGGGCGAGGACGAGGTCACCACGGACGACCTCTTCATGATCGACGCCATGGCCAAGTATCGGCCCGTGAAGATGGCGGAGGTCTATGTGAAGGCTGAGAACGTCACCCAGCAGCGCCCTGTCGTCTCGCGACACCCCTTCGGCGCCCGGCCGGGTAAGCCCTTCCTGGTGATGGCAGGCCTGAAGCTGAAGCTCTAGGAAAGCGCCCCCTTTTCGCCGAGCGCCCATCGTGTAGCATGGCGCTCCTGAACTCTACGGAGGACCTCTCTTGAACTCACTCGATCCTGTGAAGACCGCGCTCCTTATCTCGGCGTTCGCCCTGCTCGTGGCCTGCGGCCAGGAGCCCGCCGCTGAGCCCGCCGCTGAGCCCGCCACCAACATCGAGGCCGCAGCAGAGGCGAAGCCGGAGGACAAGCCAGAATCGAAGGCGGAGGCCGCGGCAGAGGCGAAGGCTGAGGCCAAGCCCCTCGTGGTCTACTCCGGTCGCGGCGCGACCTTGGTGGACCCGCTCTTTGAGATCTTCACGAAGGACTCGGGCATCCAGGTCGATGTCCGTTATGAGAAGAGCACCCAGACCCTGGCCAACCGCATCGCCACCGAGGGCGCGCAGACGAAGGCGGACGTCTTCTTCGCCCAGGACTCTGGTTGGCTCGGCGCCCTGGCCAAGGCCGGTCACCTGGCTGAGCTTCCCAAGACGACCCTGGACAAGGTCCCGGCCCATCATCGAGACAGCGGCGGCAAGTGGGTCGGAACGAGCGGTCGCGCTCGCGTCCTCGTCTACAGCCCCGACCGCGTGAAGGCCGAGGACCTGCCCAAGTCCCTCGCCGACCTCCCGAAGGCCGCCAAGAAGGGCCGCATCGGCTGGGCACCAGGAAACGGCTCGCTTCAGGCGCACGTGTCCGCTCTGCGGCACGTCTGGGGCGAAGAGAAGACCCGCGCCTGGCTCTCCGAGATGAAGGCCGCCGAGCCCAAGGTCTACCCGAAGAACTCACCCCAGGTGAAGGCGGTCTCCAACGGCGAGATCGACATGGGCTGGGTGAACCACTACTACCTCCACAAGCTCCGCGCCGCGAACCCGGAGCTGAAGGCGGCGAACTACTCCTTCTCGACCGCAGGTGACGCCGGAAACCTCATGATGCTCAGCGGCGCCGCGCTCGTGGCCCACAGCAAGAACAAGGAGGCCGCCCAGAAGCTGGTGGACTTCCTGTTGAGCAAGACCGCCCAGGCCTACTTCGCGAACACGACCTACGAGTATCCGACCGTGGCCGGCGTGGCGCTCCACAAGGATGTGCCGCCCATCGACGACAAGATGGTCCGCGCCGACCAGGCGCACCTGACCGACCTGTCGGGTACGCTCAAGGCGCTGCGGGAGCTCGGTCTTCAGTAGCGCGGCCCCGGGTGGGGCCGCGGGCCGTTGGCTCACCCTGGGCGCCTGGCTCGTGGTGGGGATGGTCTTGATGCCCGTGGTGGGCATGTTCATGTCCGCCACCCAGCCGCCCGGCCTGGTGGAGCCGCCGCCCCTGACCCTCGACCGCCTGGTGCCGCTGGTCGGTCGAACCCTGGCGCTCGCCGCGAGCGTCTCGGCCCTCTCTCTGACCCTTGGAACCTGGCTCGCCTGGGTGGCCGTGCGGTCGTCCTATCGCTTCTCGGGGACCCTGGCGCAGCTGGGCATCTTGCCCCTGGTCATCCCCAGCTATCTCATCGCGGCGATCCTCCGAGAGGAGCTGGCGCCTCAGAGCATGTGGGGCTCGCTCCTGGGAGTGGAGAGCGCGTTTATGGGGTTCGGCGCGTCCGTCCTGGTCCTGACCCTGTCCTGTACTCCCTATGTCCAGCTCCTCGTCACGGCCGGTCTCCGGAGCCTCCCGGCCTCGGAGGATGAGGCGGCGCGGAGCCTCGGGGCCTCGCCCTGGACGCGGTTTCGCCGGCTGGCTGCGCCTCGACTGCGCCCGACCTGGGCCTTCTC
>CALCNF010000358.1 GCA_937897815.1 uncultured Pseudomonadota bacterium
CCATCCACAGAGCACGCCCCAAACGGACAGGACGATAAAGTGGGGCAGCTGCAACTTGCGTCGCTTGGGTGGTGGGGCATCAGCCATAGGGGTCTCTACCCCTGGCCCCCCTGTCGGTCAAGGTTGGCTGCGCCAGCGGTAGCCAGCACTTCTGATGTTCCGACTGGCCTTCTGGCTCGTGGATGGCCAAGCATTGTGACCTCGCGCTTGCGTATGCGCGTGCGTTCGTGGACACTCGCGCGCCTTTCGGAGCCACGGACCAGGAGCCCGAAGACCGATGCTGCCTCGCGTCTATCTCGACCATAACGCCACCGGACCGCTTCGCGCAGAGTCCAGGGCAGCTATGTTGGCGTGCTTGGAGCGTGGCGGCGGAAACCCCTCAAGCGTTCACGCCGAGGGGAGGGCGGCCCGTGCGGCCCTCGAGGACGCGCGACGCGTGTTGGCTCAGGCCCTTGGGGCGCAGGCGGGAGACGTGATCTGGACTGGGTCCGCGACGGAGGCCAATAACCTGGCGCTCAAGGGCGCGGCCCAGGGGCCAGGAGGACATGAGCGAAGGCGGGTCTGCGCTAGCGCGGCCTCGCACCCCTCGGCGCTGGAGCCCGTTCGATGGCTCGACGAGCACGTCGCCGACCTGGAGGGCTTCGCGCTTCCTGTCGACGCTTCGGGGCGTGTGGAGCGGACGGGGCTTCGAGAGCGCCTGGGCTCGGACACGCTCGTCGTGAGCGTGATCGCCGCCAACAACGAGACCGGGGTGGTGGAGGAGCTCGACGCTCTCGCGCCGATCGTTCGCGAGGCGGGCGCGTGGCTTCATGTCGACGCCTCCCAGTGCCTCGGTCGTGTCTCATTCGACGTGGAGTCCTGTCAGGCGGACCTCGTGACGCTCAGCGCTCATAAGGCGGGCGGGCCTCCCGGTATCGGTGCGCTCTGGGTTCGCCCTGGCGTGCGCATCGCTCCCCTCGTGCACGGCGGACATCAAGAGCGGAATCGCCGCGGCGGCACCGAGGGCGTGCTCGCCGCTGTAGGCTTCGCGGCGGCGGCTCGCGCGGCCGTGGATGAACTCGCCGCTGAGGGGCCTCGTCAGCGCGCGCTCATCGAGCGACTTTGGGCGGGAATTGAGCGGGAGCTTCCAGACGCGGTGCGCGTTACCGGTCCAGGGGAGACCTTGCCCAACACCCTCCTGACGGCCTACCCCGGGGCCGACGGAGAGACCCTCCTGATGGGCCTCGACCTCGAGGGCGTCGCGGCCTCCAGCGGAAGCGCGTGCACGGCGGGCAGCCTGGAGCCCTCTCACGTGCTGCTCGCCATGGGGATCGACGAGAGCGTCGCCCGCGCTACGCTTCGATTCAGCGTTGGCCCAGAGACATCCGAGGCCGATATCGACCGGGCGTTGAGCGTCGTGCCTCAGGTGGTTCTACGAGCACGGGGGCGGTCATGAGACGACTGGACGGCGGACCCAAGCGGGTCGTGGTCGCGATGAGCGGCGGGGTCGACTCCTCCACCGTGGCGGGCCTGCTGGCCGAGCAGGGACACGACGTCGTAGGCGTGATGATGAAGCTCTACGATGACTCCAACGCCCAGGACGGACGCGCGGGCGGCGGCAAGAGTTGCTGTGGACTGGACGACGTGAGCGATGCCCGCCGGGTGGCGGATCGGATCGGTATCCCCTTCTTTGTCGGCGCGTACGCCGACGTCTTCCGTGAGAAGGTGATGACCCCCTTTGTCGACGAGTACCTCGCCGGACGGACCCCGAATCCATGTGTGCGATGCAATGATGACGTGAAGTTCAGCGCCCTCCTCGACCAGGCCAGGAAGCTCGGCGCTGACTATCTGGCGACGGGCCACTATGCGCGGACTGAGGTGGACGAGCAGGGGAGAGTCTCTCTGTGGACCGGGCGTGATGGGGCCAAGGACCAGACCTACTTCCTGGCAGGTATGAGCCAGGAGGCGCTCCAGCGGGTGGTCTTCCCCCTCGGCGACATGACCAAGGATGAGGTTCGCGGACATGCCGAGCGCCTCGACCTGCCTGTCGCTTCAAAGGCTGAGAGCCAGGACATCTGCTTTGTGCCCGATGATGATCATGGGAGCCTGGTGGAGAAGCTCGCTGGAGATCGCGCCAGGAAGAGCGGCGAGATCGTCAGCCTTGATGGGCTGCGCCTGGGCCAGCATCGCGGCATTCATCGTTACACCATCGGCCAACGCAGAGGTCTGGGTATCTCCTCACCCGAGCCCTACTACGTGGTGGGATTGAACCCGGAGACCGCCGAGCTCATCGTCGGGAGCCGGGAGGACGCGCTCGGCCAGGGGGCGCTCGCCGAATCCCCGAGCTGGCTCGGTGAGGCTCCCAGTCCTGGCGACGCGCTCGGTGTGCGTATTCGCTATCGACACGGCTCGACGGAGGCGGTCGTCGTGCAGCTGAGCGAGGACTCGATGAGCCTGCGGTTCAATGAGCCACAGCAGGCCGTGACGCCCGGACAACAGCTCGCGTTCTATCGCGGGGAGCAGGTGCTCGGCGCCGCGACGATCTCGAAGGCGCTTGACGCATCCGCGCTGCGCGGGTTGGAGTCGAGTCATGTCTGAGCCAAGTCACGCGGACGCCGTCAGGAGTCTAGAGGAACGAATCGCGCACCGCTTTGAGGATGGCGCGCTCCTCCAGGAGGCCCTGACCCACGCGTCGTTCGCCAACGAGACGGGAGCGGGGATGCCCCACAACGAGCGCCTGGAGTTTCTTGGCGACGCGGTGCTCGGTTTTGTGGTGGGCCACTGGCTCTTCGACTCCTTCAGGGATCGACCTGAGGGGATGCTCACTCAGATGCGCTCACGGCTCGTGAACACCACGACGCTGGCCGCCCTCGCCCGAGAGCTTGGCCTCGGACAGGCCCTCCTCATCGGCGTAGGTGAGGAACGCACGGGCGGCCGTGAGCGCCGCTCGTTGCTCGCGGATACGATGGAGGCCGTCCTGGGCGCCGTCTATCTGGACGCTGGGTTTGATGTCGCAGGTCGCGTGATTCGAGGCCTGCTTCAGAGCCGCGTCGAGGCGCTCGATGATGGGCCCCAGCGTGATTTAAAGAGCAAGCTTCAGGAGGTCGCTCAGGCCACTCTGAAGCTGACGCCCGTCTACAGCATCATCGCGACCTCAGGGCCGGCTCACGACGCCCGCTTTGAGGCGGAGGTGCGCATTGGCTCCCACGTCACGGCGCGAGGCGACGGGCACTCGAAGCAGGCCGCTGAGAAGGCGGCCGCCGGTCGAGCCCTGGAGCAGCTTCAGTCTGAGATTTCCGAGGAGTAGCGACATGTCTGTGGACCAAGTTGAGCTCAGGCCAGGCGTCACCATCGACTCCATCGGGGTCGCCGAATCCTACACGCGAGATCTCGAAGGTCTGGACGGCGTGGTCACGGCGCGCGACAAGGCGAGCGCCGTGGAGATCCGCGTGGACATGAGGGTGATTCGCCCCCTGAGCGACGAGGCGCGTGAGCGGCTGGAGAATCATCCAGATGTCCATCGGAGTGGCCGCCATGTGGTCGCGCTCACCGTGTCGGAAGAGGGGAGCCGCCGGCGCAATTTGATCGAGGCGCGGCGACGCATGAAGATCGTCATTCTCGAGGCTATCGACGACGAAGTACCCAGGCCGCCCGAGCCGGAGGGTCGCCCCGTTCGTGCGCGAG
>CALCNF010000359.1 GCA_937897815.1 uncultured Pseudomonadota bacterium
ACCGTCCCTGACGACATCACACGGGCGCTCTACGGGATGCCCGCCGATGTCCCCATGGATATGGGTCCGGAGCCGGACGCCACGAATGACACGCAGGTCCCCGACGACGTGACACGGGCGCTCTACGGGATGCCCGCCGATGTGCCCATGGACATGGGTCCCGATCCCGACGCAGCGTCGGACAGCTCGTCACCTCCCGACTGCATGCGCGCAGCCTACGGGATGCCGCCACAGGAGGACGTGGGACCGGAGCCCGACGCGGAGTCGGACGCATCGGACGCGTCGGGAACCGAGGACGTTGGCCCCATGCCGCTGTACGGAGCGCCGCCGCCGCCCATGGACGCTGGCTCTTCGGACGCTTCGGACGCATCGGACGCGTAAGAGACCTTGAGCCAAGGCGACCAGTCGGGAGGCGTGCAGGGACGCGCGCCCATCGGCTCCGTTCTGGAGCCCGTGAAGGGATCTGTCCCCGTTGGTAAGGGCAAAGAGGATCCATCAAAGCTGGTCCGCACCCCGAAGGGTCTGGAGCACGAGGACCCAAGTCCGCTCTACGTGGTGTGGGAGATCACCCTGGCCTGCGACCTGGGCTGCCGTCACTGCGGCTCCCGCGCTGGAGACGCCCGAAGCACGGAGATGAGCACCGAGGCGTGCCTGGCGGCCGTCGAGGAGATGAAAGAGCTGGGCGTTCGCGAGGTCACGCTGATCGGCGGCGAAGCCTACCTTCGAGATGACTGGAGCCAGATCGCTCGAGCCATCACGGACGCGGGCATGCTCTGTGGCATCACGACCGGCGGCCAGGGCTTCACCCAGGAGCGGGTCGATGAGGCGGTGGACGCAGGCATCGGCTCCATCTCGGTCTCCATCGATGGCCTCGAGCGCACCCACGACGCCCAGCGCGGAAAGAAGGGCTCGTTTCGTATGGCGCGCGAGGCATGCGAGCGGATCGCCCGAAGCCCCATGCGGCTGGCCACGAACACCCAGATCAACAAGCTCTCCATGCCGGAGCTCCCGGCCCTGGCGGACCTCCTGGTCGAGATGGGCTCGAAGGCCTGGCAGCTGCAGCTCACGGTCCCCATGGGTAACGCAGCCGATCGGCCCGATATGCTGCTTCAGCCCTATGAGCTCCTGGAGCTCTTCCCCCTGTTGGTCTGGATCAAGGAGACGAAGATCACCCCAAACGGGATCGCCTTCTTCCCAGGCAACAACATCGGCTACTTCGGACCCTACGAGGAGCACCTCAGGTACGGCGGCACCAAGGGCGCCCACTGGGCGGGGTGCGGCGCGGGCAAGTGGTGCCTGGGCGTGGAGGCGGACGGCAAGATCAAGGGCTGCCCTTCGCTCTCGAGCGAGGACTACACGGGCGGGTACTTCGGTGAGACGCCGCTGATGGACGTGGTCGAGAACTCGCACGAGGTGAATCATCTTCGAAAGCGGACCCGGGACGATCTCTGGGGGTTTTGCAGGACCTGCTATTACGGAGACGTCTGCAAGGCTGGCTGCTCGTGGACGAGCGACGTCTTCTTCGACCGAACCGGGAACAACCCCTACTGCATCCACCGAGCCATCGAACACGAAAAGAAGGGGCTCAGGGAGCGCTTCAGACGCGTCATGGGCGCCCCGGGAAGGCCGTTCGACAACGGCGTCTTTGAGCTCTTCACCGAGCCCATCCCCGAGGTGGCGGACACCAACGATCCGACCATCGCAGGGGTCCCCCTATCCGAGATCCAGGCGCTGACGACGTCGGACAAGGGCATCTGGGAGATGGATCGGATCCGCAAGGCGCTCACGGCGACCTGAGAGCCCCTTCCACCCGCAGAGCCTGCTCGCTCCTAGAACATGGAGTCCAGGAACTCCAGGTGAGACCCGGAGACGGTTCCGTTGAAGAGCAGGCCGAGATCCCCGTCAAAGACGAGGAGCGACGGTAAGCCGAACACCTGGGAACCCTGAGCATAATGGTCCACGAGCTGTCGTTCATTATCGGCGAGAACCGGCACACCCTCGATGGGATAATCCACAGACCAGCTCGCCAGCTCACCGGCGTCCACGGGCATCTGGTCCGCATCTTGAATCAGGAGGGTGATCCAACGAAGCTCGCCATTCAGCACAGCGTCTCGGATGTTTTCGCCACCGGATAGGAAGCCCGACTGACCCAGGAGCCACTTTTCATACTGACCGGGCACAGCCCAGCCGGCGCTCACGTTGATGACGACAGGAACGCCATGACCCGCGAAGTCATAGAGATCAACCTCCTCTCCAAACTGATCCAGACTGGTAAACCGAGGTGGTAACGCTCCGATAGCAGGCAAGCAGCGCCCGCTCGCCACCACACAGGCGTCGGAATCACACTCTTCGCTCGGGGCGATCGAGCTGCTGGGGCCCGAGGCGCTGCACGCGCACCCTGGCCCCCCGGGACAGGGTCCCTCCACGCCTGGATCCACCATCTCGTCCTTATTGGGATTGCAGGGCCAGCCACCCGTGTAATCGCAAGTCGCCTGGGCACCATCGCTTCCAACCGAGTCTTCGCTGACGACCGAACCGTCGCTCGTGGTCGCGCCATCTTCGCCACCTGCGGCGTCTGGCTCGTCCCCACACACGCAAGCCTCCCAACCCGATCCATCCGCGCTGCAGCTCTGAGCGCCATCAGCGCCTGGACAGACGCAGGCCTGAGTCGCTCCGGGTTCGCAGATCGACGCCTCAGCGCCTCCATCATCGGAGCCGCAGGCCAAAACGAGCGAAGTCAGCACCAGGGCTATCCAAGATAGGGATCGTCGCATCATCGACTCCTAGAACATGTCAGTGAGGGCCTGAGAGGCGGCGGCGCTGGAGTCCACGCCGTTCGCGAGCAGCTGCAGATCACCGTCGAAGACCAGAAGGGACGGGATCCCCATCTCACCATACTGGCTGTAGTGGGTGGTGAACGCATACTCGGAATCCAGGAGGATGGGCACCGATGTGAACCCGAAATTCTCGTTCCACTGGGCCTGGTACTCAGGGGTGGCAGGCGTTTGCGAGCTGTCCTCAAGCAGGAGGGTGATCCACCTGAGCTCACCGTTGAGCACGGCGACGCGCACCTGGGTCCAAGAATCGGGGATCATACCTGTCGTGTCATCTCCCTTAAGCCAGGTCTCATAGAGACCGGCCATCGCCCATCCGGCGCTCAGGGCGATCACCACAGGAGTGTCGTGACCGGCGAAGTCATAGAGATCGACGAGGTCACCGTGCTGATCGACACTCTTGAGCCGCGGCGGGAGGCTCCCGATGGCGGGCAGGCATCGACCGTCCCCTTCCGTGCCCAGAACCTCGACGCACCGCTCGGAGGCGCACCCGCTGTCGCTGACACAATCGCATCCGGGCCCACCCGGGCAGGGGCCCCCATCCCAACCGGGATCGGCCATGGACTCTTTGTCTGGGTTGCAGGGCCAGCCACCGATGTACTCGCAGGTCTCCACAGCCGCGTCCCCGCTCGGGCCGGCGTCTGAGACCGCCTGCGCGTCTGTGGCGCTTCCGTCCTCGGGCGCGCCCGCATCTGGGCTCGGCGCCTCGCAGACACAGGATCCCCAGGACGCGCCACCGGCCTCGCAGACCTGAACGCCGTCGGCTCCTACGCACAGACACGCCTGCGTCTCTCCAGGCGCACAGACGCTCGTGCCGCTGGCGGAGTCTCCGTTCGCGACGTCTGCGGCGGTTCCTGCGTCGGCCAGACCCGACGACGAGGAGTCGTCATCCGAGTCGCAGCCTACCAACGTGAGAGCCGCGAGGAGACCAACAGTTATCAATGACTTCATCATGGGCAAGCTCCAAGGCTGGCGATGGGCACGTCCTGCTTATTGGCGTGGCAGGGCGAAGTATAGGTCTCTCCATCACAACCGCAAACGGCTGGCGACGAGGTCAAACAGATGAGCGACTTCTGCAAACAGCTCCCCTCACCCGAGCAGGAGCCCGTCGGCCCGCCGCAGTAGAGTCCGACCCCGCAGTCGTCAGGGACACCGAGCTCGCACCCCGTATCGCCACACGCCCCCAGCTGCGCCTTGGCCGCGCCGGCCAGGATTCGCTGACATTTGTTCAAATAGGTGACGCCGTCGCAGCCGCACTCCTGCGGCTCACCCGGGAGACAGAGCAGCCCAGGCACATCCGGTCCCAGCCAGATCGCCTGGCATATACCGGTCTTCTCTGGGTCGCACCCGGAGATGTCGCAGTGCTTGCCCTCGGGGCACGGCTCCTCGATCTCACCGCCGCACGCCTGGGGCGGACCCTGCTCAGAGCCGGGGCATGGCCCATCATGCTGGACGTTCACCCCGGCCGAGGCCGCGAGACACGCGGTGGCGTAGGTGTTGTTGTTGCAGCCGCAGACCACCCCCGTGGTCAGGTCGTCGCAGCCGTTGGCCTTCTCCATGCAGATGCCCGCGCCCTCGCAGCCGCCCATGCAGTACTCGCCGAGCGCGCAGCCCTCGCCCTGGCCAAAGCCCTTCGCGACCGTGCAGACGACCGGACTCTCGGGACAGGCGCCAGGACCCGCGACGTTCACGCCGCTCTGGTGCGCGACGCACGTGTTCAGGTAGGTCGTCCCGTCGCAGCCGCAGACCCCGCCGACCAGCTCGTCCTCGCAGTTCGCGGGTTCAAATGAGCAGACCCCGTCGAGGCCCGTACCGCACCCGGCGGCCATGCAGAACTGATTGCCGATACACTGACCGGCGCCCGTGATGCAGGCGTCCTCAGAGATCTCGCTCGCCACGTCCGACGGCGCGTCTTCCATCGCGTCGATGACCGCGTCCGCGAGGACGTCGGGAGCGGAATCCGGGACGGCGTCAGCCTCTGCGTCGGCCACGGTGTCGGACGCGGTGTCCGTCGTGTCGGCCTGGAGGTCGGGCGCCACGTCGACCGCCGTGTCAGCCGTGATGTCCGCCGCGGCGTCGGCCGCGGCGTCGATCAGGCTGGCGTCATCGGTGACCTCAAGAGCCACGTCGGAGGTCACCTCCTCCACCGAATCAACCAAGAGCACCTCGGAAGCGATATCCTGGGCCACCTCCTGCGAGGCGTCCGACACCACGTCGATGTCGGCCTCCTGTGGCACGTCGTTCGTCGCGTCACCTCCCGGGTCGATATCACCCACGGGGTTGGCGGGCGCTGACGACGACGCGTCATCACCGCAGCCCACAAACAGAAGGAGAGAGAGAACCAGAACGGTCGGGAGCGACGCAGGCATGGGGGCACCTCTGGAGGGGGAGCCTTCGAGTGTAACAATCCGGGCGCTGGCTGGCACGCGCGCCGAAAATGTGTACGATCGCGCGGCTTGAACAAGAGATGGAGTCCGCCATGAGCGAGATTTACACCGTACCCAGTCGCGTCACCGCGGGTTCCCCCAACGCGATCACCGACCTGGACGCCTACCGAGAGCATTGGGCCAAGGCCCAGCGCGACCCCGACGGGTTCTGGCTCCGCGAGACCCGCTCGCGCATCGCGTGGCGCACCCCCCCGACCCAGGGGCTGGAGGGCAACTACCACGACATCGCCGAGGGCCCGATTCGTTGGTACGCCGACGGCACATTGAACGTGACGGAGTCCTGCCTCGACCGACACCTGAGCGACCGCGGCGACAAGGTGGCGATCCTCTGGGAGGGCGACGAGCCGTCCGACATCCAGCGCATCACTTACCGAGAGCTCCACGCCAAGGTCTGCCAGGCTTCGAACGCCCTGAAGGCCATGGGTGTCGGGCGCGGCGACCGCGTCATCATCTACATGGGGATGGTCCCCGAGGCGGCGGTGGCCATGCTGGCGTGCGCTCGAATCGGCGCCATCCACTCGGTGGTCTTCGGGGGCTTCTCGGCCGAGGCGGTCCGCGATCGCTGCATCGACTGCGACGCCAAGGCGATCATCACCCAGGACGAGGGCCTGCGAGGCTCAAAGACGATCCCGCTTAAGGCCACGGTCGACGCCGCCCTCGAGAGCGGTGGACCCGTGAAGCAGGTGCTTGTCTTTAAGCGAACCGGCGGCGAGGTCGGCTGGACCGAGGGCCGCGACCACTGGTGGCATGAGGTCGTGGACTCGGCCTCGACCAGCTGCGAAGCGGAGATCCTGGGCGCCGAGGACCCCCTCTTTATCCTCTACACCTCAGGCTCCACCGGGAAGCCGAAGGGGGTCGTGCACACCTGCGGTGGGTACATCACCTACACCTCCTACACCCACGAGACCGTGTTCGATCTTCGTGAGGATGACGTCTACGCCTGCGTCGCGGATGTCGGCTGGATCACCGGGCACAGCTACATCGTCTATGGCCCCCTGGCCAACGGGGCCACGACGCTGATGTTCGAGTCCATCCCCACCTACCCGGACGCGGGCCGGTACTGGGACATGGTCGCCCGGCACAAGATCAACATCTTCTACACGGCGCCCACGGCCATCCGAGCCCTGGCGGCTCAGGGTGACGACCACGTGAAGAAGCATGACCGCTCAAGCTTGCGCGTCCTGGGCACCGTGGGAGAGCCCATCAACCCGGCCGCGTGGGAGTGGTACTACAACGTGGTCGGCGAAGGTGAGTGCAACATCGTCGACACCTGGTGGCAGACCGAGACCGGCGGCATCGCCATCACGCCCATCGCTCCAGCGACGCCGACCGCGCCCGGCTCAGCGACCCTACCCATGCCTGGCATCATGCCCCAGCTGATGACCCCGGAGGGTCGGGTGATCATCGGGCCCGGCGAGGGTCTCCTGTGCCTGGCCCACCCGTGGCCCGGCCAGGCGCGCACCGTCTGGGGCGACCACCCCAGGTTCGTGAAGACCTATTTTGAGCACTTCCCTGGGCTGTACTTCACCGGAGACGGCTGCAAGCGCGATGAGCTTGGCTACCACTGGATCACCGGGCGTGTGGACGACGTAATCAACGTGAGCGGCCACCGTATGGGAACCGCCGAGTTCGAGTCGGTGCTCGTGAGCCAGGGTGCGGTCGCCGAGGCCGGCGTGGTTGGCTTCCCCCATCCCATCAAGGGTCAGGGCGTCTACGCGTACATCGTCCTGGAGCCGGGTCAGACCTGGTCGGACGACGTGGTGGCGGCGCTCAACCAGGCCTGCCGCGAGCAGATCGGCGCCCACGCGAAGGTCGATCTCTACCAGCACGTCCCAGGCCTCCCGAAGACCCGCTCCGGCAAGGTCATGCGGCGCATCCTGCGTAAGGTCGCAGAGGGCGAGCCTGAGGCCCTGGGTGACGTCTCGACCCTGGCCGACCCGAGCGTGGTGGAGGCCATCATCGCGGGCGCAAAAAGCGTCTAGGAGCCCGTTCTATGCGCGTCTCTCCCAGGAGCGTTCTCCTCTCAGCGCTCATCATCCTGATCCTCGGCGCCTGCTCTGACTCGGGCTCGTCGAACGACGGCGCAGAGACGACGAACGGTGGGTTTTCATCAGGAAACTTCTCCTTCGAAGACGGACAGACCCAGCAGGATCTCGACGCCACCGTCGATACCAAGCCCGCCGAACCCGACGCTGATATTGAGCCGAGCGAGGACGCTGGCGACCTGAGCGACGACACCGTGTCTGTGCCCGAGACCGCGCCCGCCCAGGACACGGCGAACCCTGCGGACACCACCCAAGATACGGCACCTGTCGATACGGCCGCGGACGCGACGGCTGACGACACATCCCTCCTCGGAGACAGCGGCGCCGTGACGGACACAGCGACAGAGGACGCCACGACCGCCGAGCCCGCTCAGGATGGGTGGACGGAGGTCGACACGGGTCAGGATGACGCTTGCGCCTGGACGGAGGTCGACGCGGGGAGCGACGCCGGGTGCGCCTGGACCGAGGAGGACACGGGCGACGATGACGACTGCCCCGTGGACCTGCAGCAGATCTTCGTGATCTCGAACGCCAATTGGCTGCTCCGCTTTGAGCCGAGCACCCTGAACCTTGTCCCGCTGGGCATGGTCGAGTGCCCCGCTGGCGGCGCGACGCCGTTCTCCATGGCGGTCGATCAAGAGGGCTTCGCCTGGATCCTCTACTCCAATGGCAGCCTCTGGAAGGTGAACACGGGAGACGTGTCGTGCCAGTCGACGAGCTTCGTCTCGGGCCAGCAGGGCTTCACCATGTTCGGGATGGGCTTCACGGCCGATGGACCCACCACCAACACCGAGACCCTGTTCATCTCCGGTGGAAGCATGAGCAGCTTCACCTGGCAGACGGGGAACCTGGGCAGCGTCGCCCTGCCGGCCATGATGGTGTCGTCCATCGCCACGTTCCCGGTCGGTCCCGGCAGCCCGGAGCTCACGGGCACGCGCTTCGGTGACCTCTGGGGCTTCTTCGCCATGTCCACGCCATCGCACGTCTCGAAGATCAACAAGCAAACCGCCGCCCTTGAGAAGACCTGGCCGCTCCCCAACAATCTTCAGTCACCTGAGGCCTGGGCGTTCGCTCACTGGGGAGGCGACTTCTACCTGTTCTTCAAGCCACAGGGCAGCCTCGCATCTGGCGCCTTCCATCTGGATGGGCTGACGGGCGTCACCACGGAGGTCGTGCCCAACATGGGACACACGATCACAGGGGCCGGTGTCTCCATCTGCGCGCCCGCTCAGTGAGCCAACCTGGGAGGGTTCTGGGGGGAACGAACCCCAGACCGCGAGGCGCTCTGAGCCTCCTTCAACCCTGATCTATCGTCGATCTGGGGTCAGATCCCCCCGGCTAAGAAAATCCGTAATCAACTGTAATCAAACAGCTTACTTGGGGTTTTGTCGCCTTGGAATGAGTCTTGCTTCGTGTAGGAGGTGTCTGTTCTCTGATCCAGCGAGGTGACTGTGATGCGATTGGTTTCAATGCTCGGCGCGATCGTGCTCTGCGGAGCGATGTTCCTTGGATGTGAGAGCGCGGAAGAGACCGCGGCGGCCAACGGAGCAGAGCAGACCTGGACCCCCACGGGTGATCAGGACCCCGCCAACCAGAATCAGGGCGGAACGAACACGACACCCGGGACGAACACGGGCACGGGCAACGGTAGCAATGACGGCACCGGAAACGCGGGCTCAGGAACCCCGGTGAACCCCACGACAGGAGTAGAGGCGGGGACCTGCGGACAGCTCGTCGACAAGCTTCGCACGTGCGGCATTCTCACGGAGGGTGAAGCCGATTGCTCCGAGCCGTCGACCACCCTGAGCGGTTGCGCGATGGATTGCTGGCTCGCCAGCGACTGCGCCGCCGTCAGCGGCGCGGTCTGCGGTGACCAGGTGGCCATGGACACGATTGACGCCTGCACAGACGCCTGTGGGAAAGCCCCCTGCGCCGACGGCACGAAGAACATCAGCCTCGACTGGTTTTGTGACGGGATCACCGACTGCTCGGACGGCTCTGACGAGGTCGGGTGCCAGGGCTTCTTCCAGTGCGCCGATGGCTTGAAGTCCGTGAAGCCCGAGTGGCAGTGCGACGGATACACCGACTGCGATGACAACTCCGACGAGCAGGGATGCGCGGGCTTCGTGGCCTGCGCCGACGGGAGCATGGGCATCCCGGAGACGAAGGTCTGCGACGGCTGGGACAACTGCCCTGACGCCTCGGACGAGGCCTCCTGCTCCATGTTCACCTGCGCCGACGGCACCAAGGAGATCCTCCTCAAGGACCAGTGCGACGGCTACGCCCAGTGCGACGACGAGTCCGACGAGGCCGGCTGCCCCGCGTTCATGTGCGCGGACGGCTCCAAAGAGATCCCGCTGGTCTGGGAGTGCGACGTGATCGTCGACTGCCCGGACGGCTCGGACGAGGTGGGATGCGAGGACGAAACGACCACGGACGCAGGTTCTGCGGACGACACGTCCACGGCCACCCCCGCTGAGCCCCCCTACACCTGCCCTGACGGCACGACCATCGCCGGAAGCTGGCTCTGCGACGGCTACTCGGACTGCACGAGCGGGGCCGACGAGCAGGGGTGCCCCCCCAAAGCCGAAGCGCTCTGCGCGGCCGGCACTCCCACAAACAATCCGCCGGGGATGTACATCACCGGCTCCAGCTGGAGCGAGGACGACGGCTGGGATGAATAGAAGTGTGCGCTCTCTCGGGAGCTGGGCCCCCTTCACGGGGCGGCCCAATCGAAGGCCAACGGATGATCCGTTGGCCTTCGTGCTTTATGCTCCTCGATAGACCTCCATCGAGGAACGACGATGCTCCGCTGTCTCCACCTTCTTCTCTCCGCGCTGATCTTGTGCGCGGTCGGCTGCGGCGAAGAGGCGACCACTGAGGCGACGGGCGAGGCGTCCGTCGATGCCCTCGTCGGAGAGGGAGTCGACCTGAGCGTCACCGACACCCCGCTCGACCCACCGGACCTCTCGGAGCGACTCACGCCCGACGACTCCACGGACTCAACGGCGGCCGCGCTTGAGCTTCTGGTCAGCGTAGACACCGATCCGAGGAGCCCTCTGCAGGCCCTCGTGCATGCAGCGACTGCGGTGGAGACACGGGTTCGTGTCCGCGCCTCTCGGGCCGGGGAGACAACGAGAACGACCCCCTGGACCGAGCCCAGCGTGGAGCACACGGTCGAGGTCCTGGGTCTGGCGGCC
>CALCNF010000360.1 GCA_937897815.1 uncultured Pseudomonadota bacterium
CATGGCGTCCGTGTAGAGGGTCGGCCCCGCCTGGGTGGACCAACTGTACGCGTACGTGATGGCGCCCTCTTCATTGGTGGAGCTCTCCTGGGTGATCACGCACAGGAGGTCATCGTCGCCCTTCGGCGGCGGCATATCCGGCACGACGTTCACCGCGGGCGGCGTGATGGTCGTCTCCGTGCACTCACCCCAGAGGCAGATCGCGTCGGGTCCGCACTCGATTCCCAGGGGCGAGTAGACGTAGTTGCAGATACCGACCACATCGCCGCACCACTCATCCGTGCATGGGTTGTAGTCATCGCAGTCCAGCCACTCGCTCGTCTCACAGACCCCCGAGACGCACTTGGACGTGAGCGCACACAGCTCGCTCGGTACGCAGACGACCCCGTCCGGAGCGGACTCGTAGATACATCCACCCTTCGAGCTATCGCACCAACCTCCGACCTGGCACTCGCCCACAGGGCAGTCCTTGAGCGCCCCCGCGATGCACTGTCCCGCGACGCAGTAGTCGTCCACAGTGCACGGGTCGCCATCTTCGCAGCTGCCAGAGATGGGCTCATGAACGATCTGCCCGGCCACGCAAGCGTCCTGAGTGCAGGGGTTGCCATCGTCCACCGTGGCGTAGGGCCCGGCCACGCACGCGCCAAACATACAGGTCGGCGGGTTGGCATAGCATCCGTCATCGTCGGGAGTGCAGACCGCCCCATCGGGGTAATCGTTCTGGTAGCAGACACAGTCCAGACCAAAGCAGGCCGGCGTCGCGTCGGAACACGGGCCGGGATCCTCGCACGTGATCAGGTCCTCACCCTCGCAGACCCAGCCCGACTCTGGACAGAGGGAGCCCGCAGGACAGGGGCTGCAGACGCTGTTGGTCACGCAACAATTCTCGACCTTGCACGAGGCGCCCTGCTCGCGCGGAACGCAGATCTTGGTCCCGTCGGCCTTGCACACGCACGCCATGCACGGATCGTCCGCAGGATCGCAGTTCTCCGCGCCCACATCCTCGGGCACGTCTTCCGTCCTGGCGGCGTCCGCAGGCACATCCTCCATGGAGGCGGCGTCGGCGGCGCCATCGCCTACACTGTCATCGGTGGTCTCCGAGACCTCGGACACGTCGCCAGGCGCTCCATCCACCTCTGAACCAGCGTCTTCAGCGGGTGGGCCATCGTCCGGCTTCGGCAGGACCGCGTCCTCCGTCGTCTGCCCGTCCACATCCAGGGCTATGTCCACGGGGGACGGCGCGGCCGGCGCAGGCTCTTCCTGAGCGCAACCGGCCAGTAGCGCGCCCGCGAGTAAGACGACGGTGAACTGAACTCTCATAGCATGTCGATCCGGGTGCAGATGAACTGAACGGAGCAGGCCTCATTCGAAGATGGGCCCTTCATTCCCGTGATCGCGTAGCCCTCCGGGCAGTCGACGGCCTTGGCCATTCCGCCGGCGCCGCCTCCCTGGGGAGCGAACGCCTCGAAGCCCTCGGTGAGCAAGGCGACCGAGTTGCCGTCGAGGCAGTGGCCATTGATGCTGTGAAGCTTCTCGGAGGCGTGAACGGTCGCGCCCACCATGACCCGGTCCCCCGGGCAGGAGTGGGGTCCGAACGAGGCGCCCCCCATGCCTGCGCCCAGCGGGCCGGTCAGGCTGGACATACCGAGGCCTCCGTCTACGTAGAGATGCCGACAGCGCAGACGCAGCTCGTTGAGGTAAGCGCCGGACTTGCCCGAGTAGCCGACGGCCACTGAGCCGGAGGTGCACTGGATCTGGGTGACCTCTCCCGAGCACTCGCTTCCGTCCACCGACTTCGTGAGCTGGGTGTCGTCGTAGATCAGGGTGAGGTCGCCGCACGGGTCGATCGACTCGTGGACACAGCCGGTCACAGGGTCGCAGCTGTCTGCCGTGCAGAAGTCACCGTCATCGCACAGAAGCTTAGTCGCGTCGGCTCCCATGCACACCCCCTCACCGCTCGGCTGATCGACGAGAACGGGCTCGCTGCAGATCCCCGTCCCCTCAATGCAGACCTTCAGGTTCTCGCCCAGGGCCCCCGTGAACTCGCTGTTGGGGAGCTCCGCGTCGAAACACTCTCCGGAGTCGCACATGGGCGGGGCCACGGGCTGACCGGCCAGATTCCGCAGCTCAATGCAGTCGGGATAGGTCTTGGAGTAACGAACCAGGATCTTCCAGCCCTGGATGAAGACGTGGTGGAGGACCAGCGGCGCACCGAAGGGCCCCGAGCAGGGCGGGAGCGCCGCCTGGCAGGTGTCATCGATCGTGCAGGCGTTGCCGTCGTTGCACAGATTCGCGTTCGGCGTGTTCACGCAGGCTCCGCCGACGCAGATGTCGTCTGTGCACATGTTGTCGTCGCCACAAGGCACGTCAGAGCCAGAGTTGCAGTAACCCTCCGCGCAGTAGTCGCCCCAGGTGCATGGATCGCCGTCATCACAGGGGTTGTTGTTGGGCACATGGATGCAGGTGTCGCCGCTCAGACACACGGTGTCCGTGCAGTACTCGCCGTCATCGCAGGAATCTCCATCGGTCTGACACCACCCCTCCGCGTTGCACACACCGCAGCCATCTCCACCCGCAGGGCTGCAGGTGGCACCCGTAGGCTTCGGCGTGTTCAGGCACCCTTGTGTGGGAGAGCACTCCGCGGCCGCGTCGCAAGGCCCCTTGAGGCAGACAGCCGGCGGACCCGACGTGCATACGCCTCCCTGACACTGATCGTTGACCGTGCAGGCGTCGCCATCTGTGCACGACCCCTTGATGGGCACCTGCACGATCTCACCCTTGATGCACAGGCCCGTAGTGCACGGGTTTCCGTCCTCCTTCTCCAATGGGATACCGGGGACGCACGAGCCGCCCACGCAAGCGTCTGCCTCGGTGCAGAGATCGGGCTCATGCACGCACTTCGTCCCATCAGGCTTGATGATCGGCGTACACTGGCACCCCGACTCCAGGCACTCCAATTGGCTCGAGGTGCAGTCATCGTCCGAATCACAGGTGAGCGCAGGGTGTCCGACGCAGACCATGTCTGACTGCTCACCGCAGGGAAGCTCCGGGAAGTCCGCGCACGGCTGACAGACGCTGTTGAGCATGCAGCAGTCGTCCGCCTTACAGCTGGAGCCCGCCCCCAGGGGAAAGCACTTCTGAAGGCCGTTTTCATCGCACTTGCAGTACCAGCAAGGGTCCTCGGGATCGACCCCAGAGACGCAGGGAGGTGGCTGGGGCCATCCACCGGTGTCTGGAGACGTCTCCTCCACTTCAGGGGCGGTCTCGACCGGCAGGTCAGCGGACTGGATCTCCTCGGCCGCGACCTCTTCGACGTCGGGGAGCGCGTCCTGTGTCACGTCGGCCTGGATGTCCTGGGCGACCTCCTCCACGACCACGTCAGCGGACACATCAAGCGCAGGGGCGACGGGCTCCTCCGCCGCGGCGCAGGCATGCGCGATCAGCGCGCACGCGAGCGCGGGCACCCAGACCCGTGGTTGCTTCCCCCTCAAACGCTCTCCCTGGTCCAACTCTGAACGTAGTCCGGTAAGGATACACGCGCGGAGGCCGTCGAGTCACATTCTGCCCTTCGGCGCCGTGACTCAGGCGTCCATGGACTGGGGCCAGATCGGATGAACGTCCGATCCGTCCTCCTCCAGGCAGCCCAGATAGCGCTCCGGATCCAGGACCATCTGCTCAAAGAGCTCAATACCCTTCTGACAGGTCAAGCCGTCCTCGATGCGCTCGTCAAAGCTCACGCGAATCGGCAGGACGCGCGCGGCGACCGGGACCCCGTTCTCGATGACCGCTCGGTCCTCCACGGCGCCGACCATCAGAAACAGCGGTGCGTTCCCCCATTCGTAGAGGTGATGGAACGCCGGCGACATGTTCAAGCTCCCCAGGTTGGCGATCACCATCGAGGTGTACAAGGCATCGGGACGGATGAAGCTGCCCGGGAGCAGGTTGTTGAAGTCCAACCACTTCAGGAAGGCCGTGGCGACCTGCAGGAAGGGGCGGGGCAGCAGGTTGAAGAGGGCGTATTCTTTGTCCGCGTAGGTCTTCTTTCCGGACCGCTCGTGACCGATCTTGTCGTTGATCCGCGCGACGAGACCCTCAAAGCTCTCGCCCTCCTCCATATGCAGCTTCACCACCGAGAGCTTCGCGGCTCGATTCTTCTTCTGCCGCTTCATGGAGAACGACATCCAGACCCCATCACGCTGGTAGACCCGCCGACCGACCACGAAGCGGTTCAGGGTCGGGATACCAGAGAGGGCGATGAAGCCCGCAGCGAGCATGCAGTGGGTCATGTTGGCGCCAAACCGGGCGCGCGCCTTCTCCACGTAGGCCTCGAGCCGCTCTGCTCGAATCGGCACATCGTAGTAACAGACCGACTCGTTTCGCGTCGGCATCACGTACTGCATGATCTGCCGATACGGGTGGAGCTTCTTCACGAAGGTCCCGTCCGGGCGTGACTTCTTCGACTTGATGAGCACCCAGAGCACGACCAGCGCGCTGCCGATGATCCAGGGCGTAGACATCGGAACCTCCAGGGGGGCCAACGTGGACGGCGACCCTAATCCGAGCGGTGTAAAAACGGGAGCCATTTCTGCAGCAAGGCGGCCCAATGATAGGGAAAAAAACGAAAACGCCTTGACTCCGTACCGATCGGTACATAGCATCGGCTCGCTCCCTGAAGGAGTCGGTCGGCGAAGTCTCGCGCCCCGACTCAGGCGGTCGAGGGAGGCTCAGGAGGTTTCTTCATGAACTCGGTGTCCCTACGTGTCTTCTCTGCGATCTGCTCCCTGGCCCTCTTTGTGGGTTGCGACGACTCCACGCCGTCCGAGCCCACTCCGACTCCCACGGCTGGGTCGGACGCGCTGACGACCGACTTCCGCTGCGAGGTGGACCAGCCCTATCCCTACGCGCCGGGCATCCCCTACGCCACGATCCACGCCGGGCCCGGGAACAACGATCTGGTGCCCTGCTCGCTCGCCGAGAACTTTGAGCTCGGCTGGCACGCGCTCGTCGGATACGGCGTCGCCCAGCCCAACACCTTCAGCCCGGACGGTCAGACCACCTACGTCACGACCTCCAAGCCCAGCCCGGACGCCTGCACCCTGCACGCGGTCTCCGTGGCGGACGGCTCCGTGTCCTGGTGCCGCTCCTACGACGCCGGCACGATCTGGTCGGCGGTGGAGGTCGACCTGGACGGTCACCTCTACTTCGCGACCGGGACGCAGATCGTCTCGCTCACGGCCACCGGAGAAGAGCGCTGGGTCACCGTGGCTCCAGAGCACGCCTATGGGGCCAACGGCGCAGTCGGCCTCCACTTTACGCCTGACGGACACATCGCCGCCGTGACCAACCACGGCACCGTTATGCTCCTGGAGCGCGGCACCGGCACCCTGCTCGACTCCCTGGATCTCCCGGCCGTCTTCCAGCTCGACGTCGGACCGCCGCCAGAGGACGAGCTCAGCCTGTCCCAGCTCCTCCCCGAGGCGGTGCTCGACGACTTCGCTATCCTCCAGACAGGCGACCCCTCGGACCTGATGGACGTCTTCAGCGGGACGGGCAACTTCAGCGACAACACCATCGCGGTAGCGCCGAACGGCGACCTCTTTGTGGTCGGCGGTGGCCCCACCATGGGCGCGAGCGTCGTGATGCAGATCCGAGTGGATGGCGAGCCCACGAGCCCGACCCTGAGCGCAGGTTGGCGTGGTGAGCTCGTAGAGTCGAGCGCCGCGAGCCCGGCCGTGAGCCCCGACGGCTCCACCCTGAAGGTCGCCGACGGCAACTCCATGCCCAACTTCCTCGAGCCCGAGAACGCCATCGCCCATATGCGGCTGTTCGACATCGCGCAGTGCGACGCCAACGGTGATGAGGACCCCGATCCTGCGATCTGCCTGCCCACATCGAGCGTGCCCCTGGCCACGGGCCCAATCATGGGCACGACCCCGATGCTCGACGACGGGATCCACTACGTCTACGAGACCCAGTTCTCCGAGATCCTTGAAGACGAGACGGTCGATCTCAGGGCCTTCCAGAACGATACGCTCCTGTGGGAGACGCGCCTGCCCGACGCGCTGCAGTGGACGTCGGTGATCACCGTGACCGAGGACCACCTGGTGGGGACGGCCACGCGATTTACGCCCTCCGAGACGGCCATCTTCACGGTGGAGCTCCCCTCGACGGCCCACAGTGAGCTCGTGCTCATCGAGCGTGACACGGGGGAGGTCGCCTTCCGCGCCCCCATCACCGACGACTCGTCCTCAACGGTGACCGTCGGGCCCGACGGCTCGCTCTACGTAACCCTGCTGAGCCTGCTCCACACCATGTCCATCGATACGGACCCGGTGGCCGGCGTGATGCGGTTCTTGCCGGTGGCTAGCGACTAGCCTCGGCGGCCACCTCATAGAGACGCTCTCCGTACTCACGCACCATGCGATGGGTGGAGAACGTCGGGGTGAGCTCGGCGATGGAGCGCCGCATCTGGGAGACCCATCCCTCAGGGACACCGTTTGCGGCGCGGTCATAGAAGAGCGGAACGACCTGCTCTTCCAGGACTCGGTAGAGAGACTCGGCCTCCGTCCGATCTGCGACCTCAACGTCCTCGTAGAGCTCACCCTGGCCGATGGCGAAGCCGCGGCCGGGCTCGTAGCCCTCGACCCACCAGCCATCCAGGATCGATAGGTTCAGGCCTCCGTTGATGCAGACCTTCATGCCGCTGGTTCCGCTCGCCTCCTTGGGCCGGCGAGGCGTGTTCAGCCAGACGTCTGCTCCCTGAACCATGACGCGACCTACGGCCATGTCATAACCGGGGATGAAGGCCACGTGGCCCGCGAACTCCGGGTCTCTTGAGAGGGCGACGATCTCCGCGAGGAACCCCTGACCGGGGACGTCTCGGGGGTGCGCCTTGCCCGCAAAGACCAGCTGCACAGGGCGGTCTGGGTTCTTCAGGAGCGCCCGCAGACGCTCGCGATCGGTCAAGAGCAGGGTGGCCCGCTTGTAGGTCGCGAACCGTCGGGCGAAGCCGATGGTCAGGGCGTCCGGGTTCAGCTCGAAGCCGTGATTCTCCGCCAGGCCAACCAGGGCGCGACGACCACCCCAACGCGCGGCGAAGAGCTCCGTAGACGGGATACTCTCCACCTTCTGCCAGGTCGGGTCCTCGGCGCCGCTCCAGATCCACGGCTCATCAAGATAACGATCCATCAGCGCCTGAACGCCGCGTCCCGCCCAGGTCGGAACATGAATGCCGTTGGTGATACCGATAATGGGGACGTCGTCGACGGGCCGCTCCGGGAAGAGCTCGGACCACATACCCCGAGAGACCTCGGCGTGAAGCTGGGAGACGCCGTTGAGGTGCTTGGCCCCCCGCAGGGCGAGGAGCGCCATGTTGAAGCCCCGCTCCGAGCGTGGGTCATCCGGAGTCCCGCCCAGGGGGATCCAGTCCTCGGCGGTGATCCCCGGCTCCGCGGACAGCCACCCAAGGTGACGCTGTATCTGCTCCGGGCTGAAGATGTCGAAGCCGGCAGGAACGGGCGTGTGGGTCGTGAACACGCTCGAGGATCGGACGGTGGCCAGCGCCTCGTCGAAGCGCTCTCCTGCGACCGTGAGCTCCCGAAGGCGCTCCAGCACCAGAAACGCAGAGTGCCCCTCGTTCATGTGGAAGACGGTCACCGGAATATCGAGCGCGCGCAGGGCACGAACGCCCCCAATCCCCAGGACGATCTCCTGTCGGATGCGCATCTCGCTGTCGCCGCCGTAGAGCGAAGCCGTGATCCCGCGATCCCGTTCGTCGTTCTCCGGAAGATCGGTGTCGAGGAGCAGGAGACGGGTCGATCCGACCCACGCCTGGATCACTCCCACGTGAACCAGCCGGCCTTCGATGTGAATGGAGACCGTGATGGGCGTTCCGTCCGGGCCCTCGAGGCGCTCAACGGGGCGCATGGACCAGACATTGGGATCGGGGCCCGCGACCTGTCGGCCCTCATCGTCCAGGGTCTGGGCGAAGTAGCCATGGTGGTAGGCCAGTCCAAGAGCGACCATGGGCAGGCCCAGATCGCTCGCGGACTTGAGGTGGTCGCCGGCGAGCACGCCGAGCCCACCCGAGTAGATGGGTAGGTGTTCGGTGATCGCGAACTCCGAGCAGAAGTAGGCGACCAAGAGGTCCGAGCTCCAGCGAGGCGCCTGGGGCGCGGGGCGTCCGGGATAGAGTTGCGAGTTCAATTGCGACCCTGTCGTCAGTTGGGGGTGGTAGACCGCGCTCCGGTGTACCGCTCCTGAGAGCGTCGTGCGCGATCCGAATTGACCAGGTGAGGTCGGATTCTTAGAGTCCCCTCGATGAAGAGTCCAGTCCCACGCTTCGAAAGTCTGTTGCTCGGCGCCCTGCTGATCGGCCTGTGCGGGCTGGAGTTGAGCGGCTGTGCGGCCCAGCAGCCCGAATTTAAGACGTATCCTGACGATGAGCTCGAACAAGCGCTCGTCGACTGGCGCGGCGATCGAAGCGGCCTGCTCTGGCTCCGACGCGACGCGAGGATCACGCTGGACCTCCCAACCGAGCCCTCCAGGTCCACGGCGGAGTTGACCACGAGCGGTGTATTGACGCGGGTCGGTGCGGGAGCGATCGGCGCGGAGAGCTTCACCCTGGTCGCTGGCTCCAGGTCAGCGCCGCCGCTCTGCAACCTACGAAAACGCTCTGGGGACTCCACCGAGGCGACCGCGCAAGACGCGGTCCCTGTGGACCCTCAATCCGCGAGCCGAGTCGATCCTGCCCAGCGAGCCTATCGACTGCCTCTTCCGTCCATCGAGGTGGGCGAGATGATCGAGGTCCACTGCTCCAGCCGAACAGACCGACCCACAGGATCAGGCGCGCTCTGGATCGGCGCCTCGGGGGTCCCCGTGGTCGAGTCCATGATCCAGGTCCGCGCCCCCGACTCAGCCAGAGTGGCCATGCGCGTCGCGGGTGGCTCCTGGAGTCCCCTGGCGCTCCCCAGTGATGGGCAGAACGTCCTGGCCGTGCGGGCCGAAGGGCTGAAGGCTCGGGAGGAGGCCCCGGCGTATGTACGGTGGGCCCTTCGTGGAGCCTCCCCTCGCGGGTTTGACCAGCGGTGGATTCAGACCTGGTTCGACGCGACTTTGGACGAGAAACGAGCGCTCTGTGATTCAAAAGACCTCGCCCGATCAGGGCTCGCCCTCCCCTTTTCGGTCGGCGACAACACAGGCGAGCGAGCTGCGCGCGCGGCCTTCATCTGGGTCCGCGACCGTCTCTCTGCAAACGAAGAGGCTCGCGATGGCGTCCGCCCAGCGCGACGACTTCGAACCCCTATCGAGACCAACACGCTCACGGCGACCGATAAGGTCCATCTGCTGAGCTGGCTGCTCGACTCCGCCAAGATCCAGCATCGCTTTGCCGTGGCGCGCCCCACCGCGCACCCGGCGCTCGACGCGGATTACCCGACGACGCTGGCGCTGCAGACTCCTCTGCTTCAGGTCTTCCTCGACGGCGGCTCAGCCTGGTTGGATCCCTCCTGCGCGGACTGCAAGCCGGGCGAGGTTCGCCCCGGCCTCCAGGGTGGCCAGGTCCTCCTCTTACCAGCCAAGCAGGAGAAGCCGCAGCTCCTCCAGAGTTCTCCCTGGCCCCCTTCTGCTGATTCGAGTACAAGCGCCCCGCCATGACGCTCACTCCCGACCAGAAACGGCTGCACCGAGAGGTGGCCCGAAGGCGCACCTTCGCCATCATCTCGCACCCGGACGCCGGCAAGACGACGCTCACGGAGAAGCTCCTCTTGTACGGCGGCGCGATCCACCTGGCGGGCTCGGTGAAGGCGCGCCGCGCGTCGCGCCACGCGACGAGCGACTGGATGGCTATGGAGCAGGAGCGTGGCATCTCCATCACGTCTTCTGTGATGCAGTTCGTCTACGACGATCACTGCATCAACATCCTCGACACCCCGGGCCACCAGGACTTCAGCGAGGACACCTACCGCACCCTGGCCGCCGCCGACTGCGCCGTGATGCTCATCGACGCCGCCAAGGGCGTCGAGCCGCAGACCGAGAAGCTCTTCCGCGTCTGCCAGCTCCGCGGGATCCCCATCTTCCCCTTCGTGAACAAGATGGATCGCCATGGACGAGAGCCCCTCGATCTCATGGATGAGCTGGAGACCCACCTCGGGATGCGCGCCTGCCCCGTCATGTGGCCGGTCTACGACGGAGCGTATTTCCAGGGTGTGTATGATCGCCGGACCGAGAAGGTTCACCTGTTCGTACAAGCCCAGGACCACGGCGCGAGCACCATCGAAGCCCGGGTCCTCTCCCTCGACGATCCGGATCCGGACGGGCTGCTCAGCGAGCCCGCACGTGAGCGTTTGGCGGAGGATCTCGAGCTCCTTGAGATCGCCGGGGACGCCTACGATGAGGAGCGCGTCCTCTCTGGAGACCTGTCGCCCATGTTCTTTGGCTCTGCCCTGACCAACTTCGGGGTCGAGCCCTTCCTTCAAGCGTTTCTGACCATGGCGCCGCCGCCGGCCGATCGAGAGGCGACCACGGGGACCGTCACGGCCACCGATGACGACTTCAGCGGCTTCGTGTTCAAGATCCAGGCGAACATGGACACCTCTCACCGAGACCGAATCGCCTTCCTTCGGATCTGCTCCGGCCGCTTCTCGAAAGGAATGGAGGCGCAACACCAGCGCCTCGGCAAGAAGCTGCGACTGAAGAACCCCTCCTCTTTTATGGCGCGGGACCGATCCACCGTCGAGGAGGCTTATGCGGGGGACATCATCGGGCTCTATGATCCCGGGACCTTCCGCATCGGTGACACCCTGGCGACGGGCAAGTCGGTCGCATTCGAGGGCATCCCCCACTTCTCGCCCGAGATGTTCCGGCGTGTGCGCGTCGGCGACCCTCTGAAGCGCAAGCAGCTCCTCAAGGGGCTCACGCAGCTGGCCGAGGAGGGCGCCATTCAGATCTTCGCGGACTACACGACCGAGCAGGTCGACATCGTCGGGGCGGTCGGCGTGCTCCAGTTTGAGGTGCTCGCCCATCGCCTCAAGGAAGAGTACCGGGTCGACGCGATCCTCGAGCCGCTCCCCTTCACGGTCTGTCGATGGGTCCTCGGTGACGGCTTCGAGCCCAAGACCTTCCGGCGCGGGCAGGGCAACATCTGCGCGAGAGACCGCGACGGTCACCCGGTCGTGCTCTTTCAGAACCAATGGGGGATCCGGTGGACGACGGAGAACAACCCAAAGTTCGAGTTGACGCCCGTATCTCCGTTGGCCGCCCACGCGGGTAACCTCTGAGGCGAGCGCCTCTTCCCCACCCCCGCCATCACGAGGAGCGACATCATGGCCGTGACGACGCCCCGGGAGTTGGTTCGGTGGAGCGGCTCGCCCCAGCGGCTTCGGCTCCGCCGAAACCTGACCCGAAGCATTCGCCGCGGGCACCCCTGGGTCTTCGTGGACGCGCTGCGTGAGGCGCCGACGGGCAGCCCAGGAGACGTCGCGATTCTTCAAGACAAGAGCGGCAAGACCCTGGCCCAGGGCTACGTCGACCCGACGACTCCCCTGGCGTTCCGCGTGTGCACGCAGCGCGCCTCCGAGCGCGCTGACTCCCAGTGGGCCGCCCGGGGCCTCGAGCGCGCGGTCGCCCTGAGGGAGCTGCTCTTCTCTGACGGCGCCACCACGGGCTACCGCGTGGTCCATGGCGAGGGAGATGGTCTACCGGGGCTGGTCTTCGACCGCTACGGAGACGTCGGCGTCCTCCGCCTCGACGGCCCCGCCGCCGAGGGCTTCTGGAACGCCGACGAGATCGCCGAGTACATGAGCGAGCGCCTCGGTCTTACCCACGTCTATGAGCGCCGCCGCAGCCGCGGCGGGGCCCAGGGACGCCCTCTGGTCGGACCGACGCCCGACGGCCCCATACCGTTCCTGGAGAACGGGCTGCCGTTCACCTCGGACGTGGTCAACGGCCAGAAGACGGGCTTCTTTCTCGATCAACGGGACAACCGCGCGCTCGTTCAGCGCGTGGCGCGCGGCCGCGTACTCAACGTCTTTGGATACACGGGAGGCTTCTCGGTCTCCGCAGCCGCCGGCGGGGCGAGCCACGTCACGACCGTCGACATCGCCCCAGCGGCGCTCAAGACGGCGAAGGCCCACCTTGAGGCCATCGGGATGTCGGAGGACGCCCATGAAGAGGCCGCTGAGGACGCCTTCGAGTTCCTGGAGGCCGCCCGCGCCGACGGAGCGCGCTGGGACGTCGTCGTCCTCGACCCCCCCGCTTTCGCTCCGAATCAGCGAGCTGTGGAGGGCGCCGAGCGCGCCTACCAACGCCTGATCGAGGCTGGCGCCCGGGTGACTGCGCCGGGAGGAACCCTCGCGTGCGCCTCCTGTTCCAGCCACATCGGCGCCGAGCGCTTCGTCGAGCTCGTTGAGGAGGGCGTGAGCGGCGCGCGCCGCAGAGGCACGGTGCTCGACATCGGCGGGGTGCCCCCGGACCACCCGGCGCCCCTGGGCTTCAGGGACTTCCGCTACCTGGTCTTTGTCCTGGTTCAGCTGGACGATTGAGCGGGCTCGGGAACTTTTTTTCGTTCCTGAAGATCCTTTCTGAATCCCGGCCGTCGAACAGAGACATCACCCCGACCGGAGGATGTCTCCATGAAGCTCTCTACCCTTCTCACCGTCACCCTGCTTCTGTGCCTCTCGGCCCCCGGCTTCGCGCAGGTCACCGACCTCGAGACCCGAGGAAGCCTGCAGATGGACATGCAGCTCCAAAACACCCACGTCCATCGCCACGAGCCGGTGGTTCACACTCTGATCGGGCTCAAGGGCATGGAGGCGAGCGCCAGCAACGACCTGCCCCTGAACCTCTCCCTGGTCATCGACCGCTCAGGCTCCATGCAGGGCCAGAAGATGGTCGACGCTCGTCAGGCCGCCCTCTCCATGGTCGACCGCCTGCGACGAGGCGACCGTGTCTCCATCGTGAGCTACAGCGACGAGGTCCGAGTCGACGTGCGCTCCACGGTCATCAACCAGCGCACCCGAAGAACCGTGAAGCGGGCGATCCGACGTATCTCGGCGGACGGGTCGACCTTCCTCTCGGGAGGTCTCGAGACGGGAATCCGAGAAGCTCGGCGACACCTGCGCGGCGACCAGGCCAACCGCGTCCTGCTCATCTCGGATGGGCTCGCAAACCGCGGCATCACGTCGGTCTCGGCCCTGAATCGAATCGCCCGGGTCGCCGCCCAGGACGGCATCGCCACGACGACCCTGGGACTGGGCGCGGACTACAACGAGGATCTGATGACCGCGGTGGCCAACCACGGCGGCGGCAACTACTACTTCGTCGAGCACTCTCAGGACCTGGCATCCATCCTGGACCAGGAGCTCGACCAGATGATGGCCACGATCGCCAGCGGCGCGACCCTGGAGCTCGCGCTGGGCGACGGCGTGAAGGTCGAGGAGGTCTACGGATACGCCTGGAACCGTGATGGAGGCCGCACCACCATCCGCCTGGGAGACGTCTTCGCCGGACAGCGCCGCGCCATTCTTCTGAAGCTCCGTGTGCCACGAAACCTGGGCGAGAAGAGCCTCGGAGACTTCACGCTGCTCTATGACGACATGACCGACGGTGGGGAGCGCGCCAGCGCCAACGCCCGAGCGAGCGTCGAGGTCACGTCGGACCGAAAGAAGGTTCGCGAGAACCGCAACGATGAGGTGGAGGCGCGTATCGGTGAGATCGAGCTCGCCACCCAGATGCAGAACGCCGCTCAGATGGTCCAGGAGGGCCGCTACGAGGAGGCCCGCGGGATCCTCGACACGGCCAAGCATAAAGCCACGAAGAAGGCCCTCATGCTCGGTACCAAGGGCCAGGGGCTGGGCAGGAGCGCCGGGCAGGTCGACGGCATGATCAAGGAGCTGCAGGCGGCCCCGTCGAGCCCGACCAAGAAGAAGGCCTTCATGAAGCGCTCGAAGGGACGGGCCTACAAGCTCAAGAAGAAGTAGGTGCGGAGCCCGAGAACGCGACTTGGTTCCCATAAATCGAGGCCCCGGATGTGCCCCATGGCGTATTCGGGGCCTCGTCATATTCGGGCTCCCATCCAGCGAAGGAATGCACTACACTCCTTCGGCACCCCTTAGGAGGCGGAAATGTTGCGGTCCCCCACGCTCGGCGCTCTGTTGATTCTTCTTATGGTCCACGTGACCGCTTGCTCCGACGGCTCGGCCGGCACCGAGCCCGCGGCCACCAATGACGCTGGTTTCCCGCCCGCTGGGGATGTGTCGACGAGTGACGTGGTCCAGGGACAAGACGCCACGACCGTTGAAGACACGGCGCCGGTCGAGGACATCGCGCCGACCGAGGACATCGCGCCGACCGAGGACGTCCCGGTCCTCGAGGACGTCCCCCCTGTAGAGGACACGACGCCGGTCGAGGATGTCGCGCCCACCGAGGACGCCGCCCCTACAGAGGACACGGCACCCATGGAAGACACCACGCCCATGGAGGACGCGGCTCCCATCGAGGACGCGGCACCCACCGAGGACGCGGCACCCACCGAGGACGCTACGGCAGACGTGGTCCCTGCGGAGGACACAGCTGGAGACGCCGCGGTGGAGGACACGGCGCCGACGGAAGACGCCAGCGCTGATGTGGTGCCAGCCGACGACACGGCCGCGAGCGACACGGCGATGGAGGACGTCGCCGCTGGCCCGATGAGCATCCTTGAGACCGCGATGGCCAACGAGGACTTCTCGACGCTCGTCACCGCCGTGGAGGCGGCCGGACTCGTAGAGACGCTCAGCGGAGACGGTCCCTTCACGATCCTCGCGCCGACCAACGACGCGTTCGGCAGTCTCGACCCCGCGGTGCTGAACGCCGCGCTGGCCGACCCGGACGGACTGCTGAAGTCCGTGGTGCTCTATCACGCGCTCGACGGCGCCGTGTGGGCCGCTGACATCGTGGGCCTGACCTCGGCCACCACGCTCAACGGCGCGGACATCTCCATCGCGGTCATCGAGGGCGTGGTGACGCTCAACGACAGCGTGACGGTGACGACGCCCGACATCGAGTGCACCAACGGCGTGATTCACGTCATTGACGGCGTGCTCTTGCCGCCGGAACCCGAGCCGCCCGGCGACTGCTGTGGAGGCTGCTTCGAGGGCTTCATCTGCAACGAGATCACCTGCTTCTGCGACAAGATCGAAGAGGACGGGCCTTGCACGCCCTTCATGGAGGGCGCTTGCCCCGAGAGTCAGTGGTGCCAGCCCACGAACGAGCCGCCGATCGAGGGCGCTCTGGCCGGCCTGTGTGTCGCCATCGTTGGAGACGCGCCCGAGGGCGCGCCCTGCGGCGTCGGAATCGCGGAGTGTGGAGCGGGTCTGGAGTGCGTCACCGAGGACGCTGGCGGGTTCTGTCGTGACTACTGCAATCCCGAGGCCGCGGAAGGCCCCGGTTCCTGCGGTGGTGGATACCTCTGCCTGCAGCTCCCGATGCAGGACGCCACGGGCAACATCATCGACTTCACGCCCTTTGGTTACTGCCTTCCCGCCTGCGACACCTGGGTGTCCAACGAGAAGAGCGGCTGCGCCGAGGGTGAGTACTGCTCGGCTTACATCTACAACGCCGATGGTGGTGTCTGTCAGGCCGACACCGGGCTCGCTGGCGCTGGCGAGCCCTGCGGGACGGGCACGCCCGAGACGACGTGCGTCGCTGGCCTCATGTGCGTGGGCACGGCGGACGGGCCACAGTGCAGCGTCCTGTGTGACCCCGACGCCCTTCCAGGTGAAGCGGGCGACACGTGCGGCGAGACCCAGACTTGCGGTGGGCTTCAGTCGAACAACCCCGACGGCACCTCGGTCCAGTTGGACATCGGCACCTGCCTGGAGAGCTGTGACTTCCACGCCGAGATCGCCTGCTCAGATGAGACCCAGAGTTGCTCGCCCGGGGAGCTGTTCGGCACGCCTGCTGACCTCTGCATCACCCCGAATGAGGGCTACGAGTCGTGGCCCATCGACGAGTTCGCCGCATGCCCCGAGACCGCGACGCAGGGTCAGCTCTGCGGACCGAACTCCGTCTGCTTCCCGAACCTGAACCTGGCGGGCGAGGGTCCCGGCGTCGCGGGAGTCCTGTACTGCTACGATCTCTGCATCGGCAACGCGGGGCCGTTCTACCAGTCAGGGCATCCCGACTGTCGACGTGAGACCGCGCTCTGCGATCCCACGCTCTTCGGTGGCGCGCTCGCCGAATTCGGCCTCTGCGGCGCGGACGGCTAAGAGAGCGCGTCCTTCGGCAGCGGCGGTGGATCGATGGCGGTGTGCGCGCGAACGCGCGGCGCCGCCGGAGCGCCGGAGCGGCCCGCGATGATATTGGCGGCGATACCAGAGAAGTCCCGCCAGCGCGGACCGTCTCGGTGATCGAGCAGGTGCGGACGCATCCTGCGCACGGATCGCGCCATCTCGGGGTCACGCTCTACGGTCCCCGCGTGCCTGAGCTCCATGGAGATGAAGTCCCTGGCTACCTTGCCGAGAGAGTCGGCGGTCGCCCTCCCCTCCGCGGTCGTCGCCATGTTCAAGATGACCCAGGGTCGGTAGTCCGCGAGGATGGCGTCGAGCTTCGAGGTCGCCTCCTCGGAGACGCCGGCGACGCGCTCACGAAGCTCCTCGATGGTCGCCACGCGACGGCCACTTCCGCCCTCAATCGCCTCAAGGATCGTGTCCTTGAGAGCCTCATCGGGGGCGTTCCGAGCAGCCAGGTCGCGCTTGAGCCTTCGATGAAGAGCCGTCTTCAGGAAGGCGTAGGTGTCCTGAATCGCCGTCGGGTCGGGGGTGAGCACAGCGATACGTTCGGCGGCGGCGTTGAAGAGATCGAGGACTGCGAATGAGGTGCCGGCGCCCAGGTCGAGGATCACCTCATCGGCGGCGAGCTTCTTCAGATGTCGAATCAGCTTCATCTTCTGAGCGAACTGGGGATTGGCCAGTCCCAGGATGTCTGAGCCTCCGGCCATGAGCTTCAGCCCAGGGACCGGCGTCTCGACCAGGATCTCATCGAGGGTCTCGACCTCGCGCTTAATGAATGACGCCAGAGACAGTCGTGGCGGCGCCATCCCCAGGAGCGTGTGAAGATCGGCTCCGCCCAGATCACCGTCGATCAGGACGACGCGACGTCCCTGCAGGGCGAAATAGGTCGCCAGGTTCACGGAGGTGAGGCTCTTGCCCACTCCGCCCTTGCCACCTCCTACGGCCGTGAGTTTGTGCCCCAGGGCGTCGACCGCTGAGGCGTTCGGGTCAGAGTCTTCGGTGTGAGCGTCGTCCATTCCCTGACCTTAGAACTCCTGGGAGCGTTCGAGCAAACCCATTGTCTTTGGCGGTCTTTATTCGGCCACGTGCGCAACACTTTTCGCGATTTCACAGGGCCAACTGCCACCCCAGGTTCCCATGTGGTCCGATCCGAGCGCGAGGGCGAGAGGACCATCTCCAGTGTTTATGCGGAACCGCACACGAGAGACCGTACTTGGCACGTACCTTGCTCTTCCTCGAGGCACTACCCACACATCCGTGTCGGTCAGGGAGGAACTCTGAACGAACTCACCGCCTGGCGCCTCGCCAGGTGCGGATCCCCGCTCATTGTCAGATGACAAGGGGCGGGGGCCTGCGGGGCCGTTCAGTCGCAGCAAAATGCACGGTATGCGGCCGTCCTGTCCTGAAATTCAGGCCAATGGAGCCAAACCTTCCCTGTTCAAAACTCAAGAAGAGGAAACTGAGAATTGAAAAATCTAATGTTCGCTATGACCGTCCTGCTCGCCCTGCCCTCAGCGGCGATCGCCAGCACCGGGTACAAGCTCGTCCCGGTCGATCAGCCGAAGGTCAAGGCCCCTAGCGATTGGACGTTCCGAACGGGCGCCCGCATCGGATACGTCTACGCCCATGACTCCCACAAGCCCAACCCAAAGACCGGGGAGGAGTCGCCCCTTAAAAGCCCCCACATGTTCAGCGTGGGCTTCGAGATGCAGCAGACCATGGACGGTGGTGCGTGGCTGGACGTCCTCTTGATTCAAGGAGTGAGCCTAACGGGTCTCGATCAGAGCGTCGCGGCGCCGTCCGCTCGGTTGCTCCTGGGCTTCGAGATCAACAACAACTTGCAGCTCGCCATCGGTCCAAACCTCTCGGCACACGACCCATCAGGAGAGGGCAACATCTTGCACCTGATCGCAGCCATCGGCGCCTCGGTCGACGCAGGGAAGTTCAACCTCCCGCTCCACGTCGCGTTCATGCCCGACAAGAACAAGTACAACGTCTTCGCGTTGACCACAGGAGTGAATTGGTAGGGGAAGCCTTCGACGCCGCGCCCGCGAACCGTCAAGTCGCGGGCAGCGGCTCAGGGCTGAAGCGCCGCAGGGGGCGTCGCCTTGCTGCCAGCGGCCCCCCAGCACACCACCTTGTCATCGTTCGTCACCGCGCAGCTGTGACTGCTGTTGACCCCGACGAGCTTGAAGCTCGCTTCATCGGGCGCGTCGGTCGCCTGGCCGGTGTCGACCACCTGCGGGGCGCCGTCGCTCTCGTTGGGCACCCCCCAACAGACCACCTCACCTGAGGTCCGCACCGCGCACGTGTGCCCATACCCGCAAGAGACCGACTGGAAGGCGCCCTCAGGCACATCCGCGATCAGGCCGAGCTTGGTCCAACCCCAGCACGTGATCGCCCCCGAGCTGTCGAGGGCGCAGGCGTGGTGAAAGCCCACCGTGAGGCTCACGAAGTCGGTCTCGGTGGGCACGTTGGTCATGCCGCTACCGCCACCCCAGCACTGAACGCCTCCATCGGTCTTCAGCCCACAGGAGAAGCTGTGGCCTGCGCCGACCTCCAGGAACATGGCTTCAGCGGGCGTGTCTTTGACCTGCCCCTTCTCGTAGGGCTCCTGAGCCTCAGTGAGGTTGTCCTCGCTTCCGATACCCCAGCAGACCACCGCTCCGTCCGACTGGACGGCGCAGCTGTGATTGTAGCCGGTCGCCACGTCGATGTAGGAGCCCTGTGTGGGCGTGAGCGTCACCTGGCCGAAGTCCCAGTTGCCCCCGTCCTGGATACCCCAGCAGTGGACCGACCCGCTGAGGTCGATCCCGCATGAGTGGCTCTTTCCAGCGGCGATCCGCTGAAACAGGAGTCCCTCGGGCGGCTGCCAGTACGACGGAACGCCCCAGCCCCACAGCACCCCGTCGGCCTGAAGCGCGAGCGTGTGACCGCCGCCCGCGCGGATCGACACCAGGGCGTCTCCGCAGGCGCTGCCCGGGTCCTCCAACACGAGCACGCAGCCCGTCTCCGGATCGGCCTCGGGGCTCTCCGGGTCGCACACGGCCGAGGCGAGGCAGGGGTCCGGGGTCTGACACTTGGCGTCGGAGAGGGCCTGGTCCATGGCCTCTGGGCAACCTGAGGCGCCATCGCACCCGGGCATCACCACACAGGACGCGTCCGAGACCGCCGGGCAGTCCACGGGGCTCTGAACACAGGCATAGGGAGCGCTCGGGACCACGTAGCAGGTGCCCGTGTAGCACGCGTCCACGCCCTCGCAAGCCTGGCCCAGAGCGTCATCGTTGGGCTTCACCTGACACTCCGCTTCGAGGCACTCCGCGGTGGCGCATCCGCACGCCCAGTCGTTGCACTGCCTCGACACATCGGAGGGCATGTCCGTGAGCGCGCACACATGCTCAACGGCCTGACCCGCCTCGACCAGCTCCGCCTGAGCGTCCTGAGGGATCGTCGAGGCGAGCAGGCACTCTGGCGCGCTCTCGCCCTCAGCGAAGCAAACGTAACGGTCACAGACGCTCGCCTCCGCCCCTGTGGCCACTGCGCTGGCCGGCACCACCTGGGCCTCAGCGCCATCCGGGCCTCCCATGCAGGGGCTCCCGGGCGCCTTGTAGACAGGACGACAGTGGCCGCCCTCCTCGTCGGTGAACCCAGGGTCGCACTCGAAGGCCGAAACGCAGCCTCCAGCGGGCACCTCCAGGTCGCCGCACGTGTCAGCCGCCTCGGAGCAGACGCCGCCCGTGTCTACCTCCTCGACCGTCCCGACGTCCTCGCCCCCCGTCGTCTCCATCACGTCCTCTGAGGCGCTGTCCTCGATGACCTCCGCGGACCCGTCTGGCTCGACAGTGTCCTCGACCGAGACCGCGTCCGCGGTCACATCCCCAACCGCCCCATCTCCCCCGGTGGCGTCACTGGAGCAGCCCGGAGCCCAGGCCAGAAGCAGTGAGCAGGTGAGCAGACTCAACGACGACGAGCGACGAGCGTAAGCATTCATGAGCGTCTTCCCCTGACCCTGGTGCGTGTGCACCCAGAGTACAGGACATCGCGCCCCGGTGCCTACCTGCGCGCCCCTCAAGCGAGGCGGAGCGGCCCTACATCTTGTAGCCCACCACCTGGGTAATCGAGCTGTCCTGCAGCGTGCCGTCGCAGTCGGTCGGCGGCGGGATGCCGATGGAGTCGGCGTCAGCGCTGAAGTTCAGGAAGATGGTCGACTCGATGTCGTAGACGAAGCCGCCACCCAGGTCATAGGTGTACGAGGCGTTGGCCTCGAGGGACTTCCCGTCGAGGGTGCCGGTGTAGACGACGTCGCCCACCGAGGCGGGCGCGGTCGTGTCGATCATGGTCACGACGCCCGTGTCATCGTCGATGGTGAGCTCCCACTTCCCGCCCAGGAAGCCGGGCGTAGGCGTCTTGGGCTCGATCCACCAGTCGCCGTTGTACGAGCCCTTCACGCAGGAGAGGTTCACGCAGAACTCGGCCGCTTCGCAGTCCTCGGCGATGGACTCCTGCTTGCCGCAGGAGTCGAACCAGAAGACGTCGCCGTTGACGCACTGCTTCTCCGCCTTGGGGCTGCAGGCCTCGACGCACTCGCCGTCCGCGCAGTAGCCATCGCCGCAGCCCTCGATGGGCGTGCTGGGGTTGCCGCAGTAGTCGAACCACCAGACCTCGCTGTTATGGCAGCCCTTCTCGAAGTTCGTAGGCGAGCAATCGTCGCTGGTGTCACACACACCGTTGGTGCAACCGTTTTGGCAGAGCTCCACCTGGGCGCCCTGCTCACCGCAGTCGTCGACCCAGACGACCGCCGCGCCGTTGCACACCTTCTCCGCCTGGGTCGTCGTCGGCTCGCAGCCGCCCACATCCGTGTCGGGGACGGACGTGCAGGCGCAAGCACCCCAGGCGCTCCCGGAGCACGTCTGGGTGCCGGTCGAGCCATCGGCGCAGGCGCAGCTCGTCGTCGCGCCGTCCGTGCACGCCGAGTCCACGCAGGCCTCGAGGCAGTGGCCATCCACGCACTCGGAGCCCGAGCCGCAGACCATCACGACCTCACCGTCGTTGCCGCAGGAGTCCTGCGAGACGACCTCCGAGCCTCGACAGACCGTCGCGTAGTTCTCCTGGCAGCCGTTCATGCACTTGCCGTCCAGACAGCTCTGCTCGGGCAGGCACTGCTCGACGAAGGTCGTCTTGCCATCGCAGTCATCGAAGTAGAAGACGTCGTTCTCAAAGCAGCCCTTGTAGGCGAAGTCGTCCGACGGCGTGCACTCCATCTGGGGCGCGACCGGAGCGGGCATCTGGGTGCGCTGGCATACGCCGTAGCCTGTGCCGTCGTCCTTGCAGAACTTCACGCCGGTTCCGCCCTCAAAGCAGTAGCAGGGCTCGCTGGTGCCAGCGACGCAGTCGCTAGACGCCGCGCCTCCTGCGCTGCTGGAGTCTTCACAGCCGATCAGCACGAGTGCGAAGAGCGCGATGACGAGTACAGAACGGTTTCGCATGGGGGCCTCCCAGAGGGGTGTGGCAGGAGAATACTCGAAGGTCTGGCGTCGGCGCCAGAAGCCCTACGGGCTGACCGTGCAGACCTTGGTGACGCCGACGATGACGCGGCAGTCCGTGTACTTCTCGCTGAACGACTTGCAGTCGGAGACCGAGGAGCACTCACGTTGGCAAAACGCGGTCATGGGCTCGTCGGGGTAGGAGCTCACACCGAACCGGAGGCACGTGGAGTCGAGACCATCGACCCTTCCGTCCGCGCTGCACTCCGAGTTCACGCCGCAGTTGCACTGCTTCGTGCAGAACTTGAACTGGTCGCCCGTGACGAGCGGACTCGAGACGCAGGTCCCGTAACGGCAGTCCGAGTCTTCGGTGCACTCATCGCCCTGGAAGCCGCCCTCGGGATTGCTGATGACGTTGTCTTCATAGGAGCACAGACCGTCGTCCGAGCTCCCGGAGCCGGTGTTCGTGCCCGCGTCCGTTCCACCGTTGGAGGAGGCAGCCGTTCCGCTCGATGAGGTCTGATCATCGTCGTTCGCGTCGCACGCGATGAGGGTCAGGGCGCAGAGTAAAAGGACGGCGGTTCGCATCAGGACCTCGGGGTCAGCAGGAGCTCGGCTGAGTATACCCGGGCGAGCACCACCGTCGAAAGCCCCCCTGCCCCACGGGACGCAGGCCTCGTCGCGCGGTGTGCGGTCTGGGACACCCGAGCGAACGCCAGGGCCGGGATCTGCGGGGCGTGGCATGGCCTGTGCAGAAACCAACACCGATGGAACCCCGACCCACAGCGCGACGCCTCCTCATCCTCGCGATCCTCGCCGAGATGGCCCTCGGCTGCGCTCCGGGACGACACCCGTGCGCTCGAGCGGAGTGGGTGGACCGCGTCGAGGAGGATTGGCTCGTCCTGGTCCGCTCCTCGGGCGACACGGTGACGCTCCGAAGGTCTCACCAAAGGCTCGACTGGCGAGAGGGTGACGCCATCGTAGAGGGTCGGGTCTTGAGCGTCTGCGCCGAGCGCTTGCGACGGTCGATTCGCGCCACTCGCGAGGCCCTCCTGAACTGAGAACACGAGGGGCCTGAGACTGGGTTCACCCAGGCCCGGGGATGACTTTCAGAGGGTCGTTCGTTTTTGGTATGGTCGACCCCATGGTAGAGAGGTCGTCCCAGCTTCGGCTGCGTAGGACCTTGGCGATGAAAGGGAGGGGGCCATGAGACAAGCCTTGAGAACGGCGCAATTCGCTGTGCTGCTGTTGTCACTGCTGTGGGTTGTAAACCCAGCCATGAGCGCCTCGAGCGTGACGCTCCTAGATAGGCACCCCGAGCCGACCGCCGCGAAGTCAAAGCTGCTCAACGTGAACACCGCGTCGAGCGACCAGCTCCAGGCCCTGCCTGGCATTGGGCCCAAGAAGGCCGACGCCATCGTCAGCTACCGAAGCGCGAACGGTCCGTTTCAGCAGGTCGATGACCTGGTGCAGGTGAAGGGCATCGGCCCGAAGACCCTCGATAAGCTGCGGCCCCTGGTGACCGTGGGCAAGGTGAAGAAGGCCAAGTCCCACGCTGACGTTCGAGCCCCAGGCTCCGGGTGATCTCGCGCGCTCTTCACACCCTGGTCCTGGGAGCGCTCCTCCTGTGGACCTCGGTTGCGGCGGCGGAAGGAAAGCTGCGGGTCCACTTCCTCGACATCGGACAGGGAGACGCGGCGCTCATCGTGAGCCCAACAGGTAAGACCGTACTGGTGGACGCTGGTCCACGTGGTGGCGACCGCGTCGTGCGACATGCCCTCGCGTCCGAGGGGCATCGTGGTATCGACCTCGCGGTCTTCACCCACGCTCACGCGGACCACATCGGGGGCATGATTAAGGTCATAGAATCCGTGCCCGTAAAGCGCGTGCTCGACCCGGGGTATGACCACACCTCGGCCACCTATCAGACCCTGCTGGCGACCATGAAGAAGCACAAGGTGCCCATGACGCTCGCCCGCGAGGGACGCCGAATCGACATCGGCGGTGGAGCAGCGCTTGAGGTGCTCGCACCCGAGGCGGAGCTGCTGACAGGCACGCGCTCGGACGCGAACACGAACTCCATCGTGCTTCGGCTCACCCACGGAGAGTTCAGCCTCCTCCTCACTGGAGACGCCGAAGAGCCCACCGAGCGGATGCTGCTCAGACGCCCGGAGCGGCTCGCCAGCACGATCCTGAAGGTCGCCCACCACGGCAGCCGACACTCCACCTTGCCGAGCTTCCTCGCGGCCGTCGCGCCCGCCGCCGCCATCATCAGCTGCGGTGTAGAGAACAAGTACGGGCACCCGCACAAGAAGGTGCTGGAGCGGCTTGGAGCGCTGAACGTCGGTGTCTTCAGGACGGATCTGCACGGCACGGTGAGCCTGGAGTCCACGGGCAAAGAGTGGAAGGTGCGGACCACTCGGGGACCACCGGTGAAGCTCCCCAATCACGAGACGGTCGTGGCCAAGGCCAAGGCCCAGAGCCCGGTGCGCATCGACCTGAACACGGCGACGGCCGATGACCTGGACACCCTCCCGGGGATCGGCAAGGTCAAGGCGCAGGCCATCGTCGATGACCGCGCCGCGAACGGACCCTTTGAGGCCGTCCGGGACCTGGTGCGCGTCAAGGGCATCGGTCAGGGCATCCTGAAGAAGATCCACAGCCTGGTAACGGTCGGAGAGACCCAGCAAACCCAGGCCAAAGCCGCGGGGGCGCCATGAACATGCGGTCCGTTGTCATCGATCGATTCGAAGAGGACACAGCCGTCCTCGAGAGCGAGTCAGGTGCCTCCTACATCATCTCCCTCGGCCTCTTGCCCGAGGGCGCGCGGGAGGGTGACTGGCTGCGCATCGGTCTCGAGATCGATCCGGACGCGACGGGCGATGCGCGCGCCAAGGTCACGGCGCTTCGAGCTCAGATCCTCGTCGACGATAACGGTGGGGACTTCACCCTCTAGAAGACGCAGGCGCTCTCCAGACACGAGGTCGCGCCCTCTGGACAGTCGTCCAGGGTCGAGCAGCTGCAGCTGACGGTGGGAACGCAGACGCCCTGGTCATCGCAAATCCCCTTGTCCGCGCACGGGTGCTCGGGGTCGCATACGCTACCGATGAAGGGCGTGTTCTCCACCACACCGGCGACACACACGTCGTTCGTGCACGGGTTACCGTCATCGACGACGATGGGCGTTCCCAGGCAAAGCTCCTGGCCGAAGTCGTTGTAGGTGCACTGGTCATCGACCGTACACGAGGCGCTGTCGTCGCAGCTCTGCCCCTGCTTGAAGACATCGGCGATGCAGCCCTTCTCGGGATCGCAGGTGTGCGACCAGCAGGGCTTGGCGACCGCCACCTCTTCACAGGTCTCGACCCCACCCGTGGGGACGCACTCTCCCACCTCGCAGAGCTCCTCCGTGCACACGCTCTCATCGCTGTCACATGAGACGCCGTCCGGCTTCAGGATCGCCTTGCTGCACGTTCCCGTGAGGGGGTCGCAGGCCCACTGCGCCAGACAGGGGTTCTCCGGAGCGGGACACTGGACCGCCGACTCGGGAACGACCGTACACTCCGAGTTGATGCACTGGGCCTCACCGAAGCAAGCCACGTAGCACACGGTGCCGTCGGGCTCGGGCTCATAGACGCAGCCAACCTCTGGATCGCACTCGCCCGTCACGCAGATCCCAAAGTCATCACAGACGGTTGTCGTGCCTCCCGCGCACACCTCGTACTCGCACTGATCACCGGTCGTGCAAGCGTTACCATCATCACAGGGAGCTCCGTTTCCGAGCTCCGCGCACGTCAGCGGAACGTCCTCCTCCCCGCCCACGTCCGCGTCCGTCGCGGGCACGTCCTCGAGGGCCGGGGCCGGAGTCGGGGCCTCGTCCCCGCCGCATGCTCCCGAGAGCAGCACGAGCGCAAGGCCGGTGAAGATGAAACGCGTGTGCGACAAGAGGCTCCTCGCGTGAAGCGCCCCGCTCACAGGACCTCCCCGCGAGGTCATCATCGCCTGGAACCCCGAGTTGGGCACCTATTCGGCCATCCCCCCGTCGAGCCAGATCTGAATCATGCTCTTCGATGAGGCGCTCATATTCGAACCCGATGGAGGCATGGTTCCGTCATCGATGCGGGTCATGATGCAGGCGCCGACCGTCTCTCCCATGCAGTAGTAGGAGCTCGCCAGGTTGTCCTCGTAGACCGCGCCGAAGTTCGTGTTCCCCAGGTTCTGGCTGGTGTGGCAGGTCCCGCACGCGAGGGAGAGGACGGGCTGCACGTGCTCATCGTAGGTGACGACCACGCAGGCACCGGATTCACACATCTCCCCGGTGTCGCAGTCGCTCGAGATCACGCACTCGGGCGGCGGGACAAACTCCACGCAGGACCCATCGGTGCAGACCTCACCAGCCTCGCAGTCACCATCCACCATGCAATCGGGCTCCGGGGGTACGACGCACGCGCCTTCCTCACACAGCTCATCGCCTTCGCAGTCTTCATCGGAGAGGCACTCCAGGATCGGGCCCTCGCAAAAACCCTCGGCGCAGGTCTGTCCAAGAGGGCAGTCTTCATCGACGGCGCAGTCGGGCTCAGGCTCCACGCAGACCAGGCTGCCTGGAGAGGCGTTCGCGCACACACCGTCGGGATCGTCCGCCGCCTCCTCGGCATAGGAGAGATGGCAGTGAGCCGTCTGTCCAATGGAGTCTCCCTGCGCGCCCTCATCCCACAGCTCGCAGGTCGCCTCACATCCCAGGTCCCCGAAGTCGTAAGCGAGCGAGCCCACGCAGTTCGTGATGATCGCGATGCAGTACTGTTCGCACACCGAGGGTCCATGCTCGACGCAGATTCCACCGCCATCAGGCGAGGCGTAAGGACAGTGCAGCGCGGGGTTCTCCAGGGCAGCGGTCGCGTGAAAGAGACGACAACCGGCCGTGTCCGCCGCCGTATCACCCTCGGCGCCCTCCTCCCAGCTGGCGCAGGCGCTCGCGCAGCTCTGTTCGCCGAAGTCGATGGCGTCATCACCGACGCACGCGAAGTCGACGGTCGCACAATACGCCTCACAGACCGACATCCCGCTGATGTCCAGGCCGCTCGTCTCGGGCGGCACGTCCTCAGGGGAGGCATCCTCCTCGACCGCGTCGCTCAAGGACGCATCGTCAAGCGTCTCGCCGAGATCCGTCTCCACATCCGACCCAGGCTCTGCCACATCCTCCGTCGCGTCCTGAGCGTCGGCTGCGGGCGCGGGCGCTGTCTCGGTCTCGTCGGCCGCGCAGCCAGTGAGCGCAAGCGCTGCAAGGCCGGCGGCAAAGATGAGCCTCGTCAATCTCTCTCTCAACTGGACACCTCTGAGCTCGTGGTGGGGGCGCTGGGGCACGAGGCCCGCTGCCCTCCACTCTGACAAAACCCATCCGAAAAACAAAGCGCCCACTGTGACTCTGCAGCGCCGCGCGTCCAGGGGCCAGCGAACGACTCGGTCCAGTCCCCTGGACGCCTGACGCACCGCGTTGGGACGCAGTGCAATTCTCGCCAAACTCTGGCACCATTTATGACCATCCCACCGAGAGCGTCGCGCGAGACGATGGAGAGCGTGAATGAAGGTTGTGATCGTCCTGGTCATTCTTGGAGCCCTTGCGGCAGCCTTTAAGCTGCTCATGGGCAAGGGCGCCAGCGCACAACGCTCATCGACCGAGGAGCGGCAGGCCAGGCGCACCCAGGCGGCACGAGCGCCCCAATCACGCCCCTCTGGGATGAGCCCAGCGTCGGCCCCCGGCGGAAAGGTGAACTGGCTGATCGGCATGGGCGGCGACGTCGCCGGCAAGCGCTATCACATCGGACAGAGGAACATCACCCTGGGTCGCGCGCCCACGAATTACATCCAGACGACGGACGACAAGGCCTCGCGCCAGCATTGTCAGATCAAGCCCGAGGGCAACGGCGTCCGAGTGACGGACATGGCGAGCAGCAACGGCACCCAGATCAACGGCGACAACATCTCCACGCGGCTCCTCGAGGACGGAGACACTCTCGAGGTCGGCGACGCCCACTTCGTGTTCCGGCGCGCGGTCGAGTTCGCGACCGACGACGGTATGGCCCGCAAAGAGGTCGGCGTAGAGGTGCACGAGGCGACCCAGAGCGCCCAGGGCCTCCAGCAGATCATCGAGGAGACCCTGAAGGGGACCGACGGTGATGTCGACAAGGCCGCGCAGGTCCTCGGTATTGACGCCGACTTCATCCGCACCCTGCGGGGCATGAAGGACTGAGCCCGCGCGGGGCGCTACCAGACGGGAACGGCCGACTTCTTAGGCTTGGCCGGGGCCGGCTTCTTGGCTTTCG
>CALCNF010000361.1 GCA_937897815.1 uncultured Pseudomonadota bacterium
CGATGCGACTGGGATCGCCAATGTCTTTCAGTGGTACGTAGACGGCGAGCTCGCTGGGATTGAGGGGGCACTCGTGGACGCGTCGCTCACCCGCGCTGGTGAGGTCTGGAGCGTGACGGTCCGCGCCTACGATGGGTTCGCGCTCGGCCCTCAGGTGGAGGCCGAGGTGAACATCGGTCTCGCCGGGCCTACGGTCTTTGTTTCGGCGCCTCTTGGGGCCGACGGAGATCTCACCTGTGCGGTCTCCGAGGCGGGGAGCCTTGAGCAGGCGACCGAGGCCTCCTGGTACTGGACGATCGGAGATGGCGCTGAGGTGAAGACTACCAAGGAGCTTCAGTCCGACGCGGTCTCTCACTGCGATTGGGTCTCCTGCCGGGTCGAGCTCTCCCTGGGCGATGATCTGGTGAGCTCCGAACCGTCGAGCCTCCTGCTGCCCTACGGCGCGGACTGTGAGGCGGAGTCTCCCTGCTTCGAGAAGCTCTGCGCCGAAGGTGGAGGTTGCAGCGCAGTCGCCATCGAAGAGGCCTGCGAGGACGGCGACGCCTGTACGGTGGGTGACACATGCGTAGAGGGCGCGTGCATCTCGGGTGAGGCCCTCGCCTGTGAGGCCGCGGACAACGCGGCGGCCACCTGCGTGGATGGGGAGTGCGAGCTGGTCTGCGAACCCGGCTGGCTCGATTGCGATGAAGACTACGAGTCGGGATGCGAGCTGGAGTCGCCCGAGGAGGGCCCATGCCCGGAGTGAGGCTCGTGTCGCTGGTATGCCTCCCGCTCCTGCTCGCCGTGGGCTGTGGGGAGGACGAGCCGCCGCCCCGCCCCCTGGAGTTCTGCGAGGGCGCCGTGTCATTCACCTGGAACCCAGCCGCTGGAGAGCGTCTGGACGCGTTCCCCGACGACACGTTCACCCGACCTGACGAGACGACCTTGACCGGAATACGGGTCGACCTCAACGACTCCAACGCCCCTTGGCTCTCGGGTCAGGCTGCGCCGGCGGCCGTCGCCTACGAGGCGCTGAACGCCCTGGATGGCTGGGGAACATCGTCGGCCCTGTTTCTTCGCTTCGATGGCGCCATCGCGGCGCCTCCGACGGGCCCGGGGACAGAGGGCGACCGAACGCTGATGCTCCTGGCCGAGGGCCCGGGAGGCTGGACTCCGGTCACCTACGAGGCCTGGCGTGTCGATGAAGATCAGACGCTGATGCTGCGCCCGATGACGCCGCTCCGCCCCAAAACCTCTCACGCTCTCGTCGTGACGCGCGCGTACATGGATGAGGCGGGGGGATGCATCGCACCTGGAGCGAGCCTGGAGGCGGCGCTGCGAGGGGAGGGCTCGCCGGATCCGCGGCTGGCCGAGGCGCTTCAGAGCGCAGGGCTGGCTCCCGATGAGGTGAGCGCCGCTGCGGTCTTCACGACCCAGAGCGTGGTCGAGGTCAGCCAAGCTGTGTCCAAGGACATCGGTGAGCGCGAGTACACCTGGTCGGAACTCCCGACGTGCGTCGTCGAAGAGAGCGCGCGTCGCTGTGAGGGACGCTTCATCGCGAAGGACTACCGCACGGCGGGGGTGATCGGCGGGCCAGAGGCGGTGGCGGACTGGGAGCTGAAGGTATCCGTGTGGCTCCCGCTGGAGGCCTCGGGCCCGAGCCCTGTTGTTCTGTTTGGCCATGGGCTCAACGACAACCGAGGGAAGGGGGCGAGCCTGATGGATCGCTTCCAACCCATGGATGTCGCGGTCGTCTCGGTCGACGCCCTACACCACGGGGAGCACCCTACGGCAGAGGAGGGCGGCGAGGTGCTGGCCTTCTTCGACTTCTTCGCCATCGATGCGGAGAACGTCTCTCTTAAGCCGCTGGAGCTGCGCGACAACCTGCGCCAGTCCAACTACGACCGCTTGCAGTTGATTCGACTCCTCAAGCTTGTGCCGGACGTGGACGGGGACGGAGCGGACGACCTCAATATGGATCGTCTCGGATACTTCGGCACCAGCCTGGGAGCGATCATGGGCTCGGAGCTCCTCGCGCTCTCGGGGAGCTTTGACATGGCGATACTCGAGGTCGGGGGCGCCCGGTTTACCTCGATCGTCGAGCACGGAGCGGACTACGAGCTGCTCTACCTGGTCTTTGAGGAGGTGCTCGGCGCACCCGATGAGACGGTTCGAATGCTGCCGGTGATTCAGGCCGCGGTCGACGCGGGTGATCCGGTGAACTACGCGCCTCATGTGCTCAAGGACCGAATCGACGTGTGGGGGGGTGAGCCGCCTCACCTCTGGATGAACTCCGCCCTTGGGGACACGACGGTAGCGCACCAGAGCGCCCACTGCTTGGCCCGAGCGTTGGGGTGCCCCATCTTGACGGAGGACCGCTTCGGGGAGGGGAGCCTGCCCGTGGTTCAGGCGCCGCTTCGAGGGAATTTGAACGACGGTACGGTCACGGCCGCCTTCACCCAGATGGACCGAGTGACGGTCGGTGACGGCGCCGTCGTTCTCGCGGATCATGACAACGGGTCCGCCTGTGCGGAGACCGTGAGCGCGGAGCGGCGATTCCTCTCGACGTGGCTCTCGGATGAGCTTCCGGAGATCGAGGACCCCTATAAGGTGCTCGGCACCCCCGAGCGGGAGGTTCGGTGAACCTTGCCTCGACCTGGGCCCCATGCCACCATGAACATATGGGCGATGGACGAAACACCAGCGTGATATCGAGGGCTTGGGGCCCGATTCTGGCGGTCCTTCTGACGGCCCTTCCCGGGTGCGCTGAGGACGCGATTGGCCCCCAACTGCTCCCTATTCCGGCCCAGTCCGTGAAGGTGGACCAGACCTTGAGCCTCTTCTTGCCCGTGGACAACCCGCGCGGCGACAATCTCGCGCTCGCGTTCTCGGGCCCCGCGCTCCCGAGCCTTCAGTCGGTCGCTCGCGTGACGTCGACTCCCCAGGGCGGGCTCTTCCTGTACACACCCCTCGCGAGCCACGTGGGCACCCACCAATTCACCTTTACGGTCTTTGGAGGCGGGTCGAGCCACCAGCAGCTGGCCGCGATTACGGTCGAGACGCCGGAGTCCGCGGCCCCGGTCTTTCTCACGCCCGGGAAGGGCGGAACCTACGACCTCGGTGTGAGCAGCTGCGTAAAAGAGAGCCTCGAGGTGAAGGACGATGACACGACGGTCGTCGAGATTCGAGCGAGAGAGACGCTCCCAGAGGGAGCGACGTTGACCAAGAAGGGCGACAAGCGTGCGCGGTTCGAATGGTGCCCTACGGCGGAGCAGGTCAACGCCACCCTGACCTGGCAGCTGAAGTTTGAGGCCGACGATGGTGAGCATGCGCCGACTCCCCATGACTACACGGTCGTCCTGCGGCCCTCTCAGGGTGCCGCCGGTCAGTGCCCGGGCTCGCCCCCGATCATCACGGTCGTGAGCCCCTGGGCAGGGGAGATGGTCGAGTCTCCCTCTAGCTTCCCGGTCATCATTGATGTCAGCGACGATCTGGGTGTCAAAGAGCCTCCAATCCTCTATTGGTCGGACGTTGAGCCCAGCGAGTCGGCCTCCGCGGGCGAGTTTGAGCAGGTGCTCTTTGAGTCGAGCGGTGGACCCACATGGGTCGCGGAGGTCCCTCCCATCACCGTGGAGAGCACGACGATCTGGTTCAAGATCGCGGCGACGGACAACGACGACCCCCACGGGACCGCCTGTGACCACAGGACGGAGACCCCGCTGATCTCCTTTGTGGCCCAGGCCCCGGGTGGTTCAGAGGTGAAGGCCGACCTTTGCGAGGCCTGTTCATCCAACGAGGCCTGCTACTCCGGCCACTGTGTCGTGGGCTCATCGGGAGGCAAGTGTCTTCCCGATTGTGTCCCGCCGGTGGTGCAGTGCACGGCTGGCGCGTGTATCGAGGCCACGCTCGTCGATGGCTCGACCGCGCAGGTCTGCGGGGACGTCGGGGTCTTCTGTGAAGGCTCGACGTCGGTCACGAGCGACTGTGTGCCCGATCTCAACGAGCCCAATGACAGCGTTCAGTGGGCCACTGTGCTGGGAGACCCGAGCGCTACATGGCACACGGAGGGAGCGAATATCTGCCCCACCGACCACGACTTCTTCGTGATTCAGAGCATCTACGACGCGAACGTGGTCGTGTCCGTTTCGGGCTTCAACGCTGACGCGGACCTGGACTTCAAGCTCGTCTCGGAGTCGGGCTCCACCATCGCGACGGCGGCCACGCTCTCGGCGAAGGAGACCGTCTCGCATTGCATGGAGTCCGGTGAGGAGGTCTTTGTGGATGTCTATGCCTTCAAGGCGGCTACGGAGAGCCCCTACCTGATCGAAGTTCAGCGGACCGAAGGGCAGTGCTGCGTCAACGACCTCTCGGAGCCTGACGACACCCAGAGCGAGGCCCCCGAGGTGACCGTGGGTCAGACGTGGTCGGGCACCCTCTGCTCCAATGACACCGACATGCGCAAGTTCACGGTGAGCAGCTCCCAGAGCATGATCCTGGATGTCGAGGTGTCGTCCTCTGGCGCGCTCCCATCCGTGAGCCTGAGTATCCTGAATGACGCGGGAGGCCTGATCACCTCGACCTCCAATGTGAGCTCCAGCTTTGAGATGTCCTTCTTCCCCACTTCGCCGGGAACCTATTTCGCCAAGGTGACCTCAAACAGCTACGAGCCGACGGAGTTTGAGGCGGCCGTGAAGGCTGGAGGCCCAACGATCTGCTACGTCTCCAAGGACTGCCCGGTCGGCACCGTCTGTGACGTGTTCTCGGGCAGCTGCGACTCCTCGACGTGCTACGGACCCGATGTCTGTCCGTTGGGAACCCTCTGTGACCTCGGTCAGAGCTTCTCATCTCCAGGGACCTGCGTGGACCCCTGTGATGAAGACGCGGACTGCCGTGTCGGGCAGGGCGAGACCTGCAAGAAGATGCTGGATGGAACCCACTGTGGCTTGGCGGGGAGCGGCGCGCGAGGTGACGCATGTGAGAACCACGTCGACTGCGCAGGAGCGATGAGCTGCTTCGGCTGGCCGGGCGGCTACTGTACGGAGATCGGCTGTCAGTCCAACAGCGACTGCGGCGCAGGCGCGTTTTGCCGCACGGCCTACTCGGGCGGCACGCCCTACGGGTTGTGCGTGAAGAAGTGTGACGTCACCAACAGCACCTGTCGCGCTGATGAGGGCTACACTTGCGTGCTGAACGTCGATAAGTCGTTCGAACTCAAGGAGGGCTGTGTTCCCTCGTTCGAGGAAGGCGACTGGCTGTGAAGACTGTGCGCCGGGTCGCGCTAGGGCTCGCCGTCGCGCTCGGGGTGGCCGGGGCACCGGTGGCCTGCACAGAGGCCGTCGACACCCAGCCATCGGGTGTGTCGCTCATCGAGATCCTTGAGGTCCGCCGAATGGACACGGTCCTGCCGGGCAGCGGTCTGCGGGTTCGCGCCAGGGGGATCGTTCAGGACGCCTCCGCGCCTCCCCCGCGCCTCCGGGTATCCGAGGCCAGCGGCGCGCTTGACGTGGAGATTGGCGGGCCGGTCAGCGAAGGTGACGAGCTTGTCTTCTACCTGCCCACGGCAGAGGTCGCGGCGCTCAACCCCGGAAACCATGGGTTCGTATTGGAGCTGAAGCAGGGGGAGGGCACGAGCGCGCCGGTCGTGGTGCAGTGCTTCGTTTCCCACACTCTTGAGGCCACGCTCTTCGAGCTGCCCAGCGGCTCGTTTCATCGCGGTGAGGCCATCCTTTTGGGAGCCGAGGGCTTGCTCGCGGCCGGGGAGGGGAGCTCACTTCTCGAGGTCGAGGGGACCTTTGAGCGGAAGGACGGCTCCACGGAGGAGGTCACGGCTGACCTCTTCATTGATCTTCCGGACCCCCTGGATCGAACCCGGGGACAGGTGCGGGTCGGCGCGGAGATCGGCGGAGCGAGCCCAGGCACCTTCCAGGGGGTCGCTCGGGTTCATACATACGGCGTCACGGGTCACGCGAGCTCAAGCGCGCCCTACTCGGTGACATGGTCTTTTGAGCCGCCCGTCGCCTTCAGCGTGGACCGTGAGAGCGTCGCCATCGGCCAGTTCATCTCCTTGTACGGAGCTGGCTTTCTGGGCGGTGATGGAGGTCCCGGGCTTACGCTCGTGCGCCTGGAGGGGCAGGTAGGGTCCCCTGGCGGTGCTACAAGCGCTTATGGGCCCTCCACGCTCTACGTGGAGTGGGTGAGCGACTCTGAAGTGCTCCTGCCCATCGAACCGGCCGTGAAGAGCGGCACGCTCGTCAGCGCCCTGTTTGGAGCGAGCCGGTCTACCTTTAACGGGACCATGACGCCGGTGGTGAGCGCCGGCGGAGAGGAGACGGACGGGGGCAGTCTGCCCGTATCGCTCTCCGTGACGGGGGGCAGGCAGGCGGTGGTCGTGCGCTTCCTCTCGACCTTCAGCGATAGTCTTCAACGTTTCGGTCTGTCCCTCGCCGAGGTGCAGATCCGCGCGGCGGTGCACGAGAGAATTGAGTCCATCTACGCCGGGTACTCTGTAGAGGTGTTCTCTGAGGCTCCCGCGGATACGATGACCTCGGCGGTCGCGACCCTCGAGATCGGAGGGCCAGATCCGAACGGGATTGGCCTCTTTGGCTACGACAACACCCCGGGCAAGGACGTCGGCAACCTGAGGCTGTCCGACAGCATCGGCGGCAGCAACGCAGAGGTACAGGAGGACGGCGCGCCGGGATACGGTGGCGTCTTTATTGAGAGCTACCTCTGGTGGTCAAGTCACCCGGAGCTGAACGTTGAGCGTCCCGCAGGAGCGCCTCCCGTTGACCCGCTGTTTGACGAGATCTTCAACGGCGTTCGAGCTCAGCCAGCCACCCTCGATGAGGTGAATGGCCTGGGTTCGCCGACGAGGGTCGCGATGGTGCAGCGCGCCGTGGAGGCCCTCGGTGCGATCATCGGCGAGACGGCCGCCCATGAGCTGGGGCACAGCTTTGGCCTGGCGCAACCTCACGGGAGCAAGACCGCCTTCCACAGCGCGACGCCCGCGGAGGGCTGCCTCATGGACGGAGGCTTCGACCGTCCTCTGGCCGAGCGCGCGGCGCAGCCAGGAGCGGCCGCTACGAAGCTCTGTGGGGACGAGGCGGGTTACCTCTCTGAGGTGTTGCCAGCCCCCTGAGCTGCGTCTCAGCGTCGCCGCGATTTCCGAGTGGCTTCGTCAAAGTCCAGGTGGTCATCCTTGGACCAGGCGACGTACTCCTCGTAGGACCCGCGGTAGTCTTCGATGCCGTCGGGGCGAATCTCGATGATCCGCGTGGCGACCTGGGAGACGAACCAGCGGTCATGCGCGACGAGGATGATGGTGCCCTCATAGGTCTGGAGCGCGCTGGACAGCGCCTCGATTCCCTCGAGATCCAGGTGGTTGGTGGGCTCGTCGAGCACGAGCACGTTCGGGGCCTCGACCGCGAGCTGCGCGAAGCCGAGGCG
>CALCNF010000362.1 GCA_937897815.1 uncultured Pseudomonadota bacterium
CCGGACACATCGACCTTGCTCTTGAGGTCGCCCGCCTCGTCGATCACGTCGAACTCCGCCACATTCGTGCCGATGGCACCGGCCCCGAACGCCAGGTGAAAGTCGAAGTGCGCGAGCTTGCTGGTGAACAGCGCGAGCTTGCCGTGGAGCGGGCTCCACAGCACGTCCGCTCCAGCCATCCATGCGAGGGACTGGGGAACGTCCACGAGGAGACTCTGGTTGAAGTTCCCCTCCAGGAAGTCATTGAGGTCCGAGTTCTCAACGATGAGATACTCGCCCCAGGCCTCCACCGAGAAGTCCTCGTTGAAGTAGTAGTTCCACCGCGCGCCGATGGGGAAGTAGACGAAGAAATCGTCGTTGGGGATGGTCCCCGAGTAGATCGAGAAGGAGTGCCGCGCCTCTTTGAGGAACAGGCGCTTCTGGATCGACTTAATCTCTCGCTTCTGCGCCCAGTACATGTCCAGAGCCGCATCCACGGCTTCGGTCTCGGTGGGCACGTCGTCCGTCATTCCGGCGGCGTCGATGTCTTGCGCCATCGCCGTAGACGGCGGCACGAAGAGCAGGATAGCGGTCGCGAAGGCGAGTAGCTTCAGCTTCATCATCTCGAGAATCCTCGTTGGTGAGGCAGGGGAACAAGGGCGGAGAGGTCGCGGCAACGTGCCGGACTTCCTAAACGTTCGGATCTAGTTAGAGGGGCACTGGTCGCAAATTCCGGTCTGACAGTCGCCAGCGCAGCAAGCGCCGCCAGCACCGTCAGCCGTTGTACAGGAGGCTCCGTGGGGGCGGTCGATGCCGGTCGCTCCTGCGGGGCAGAGCCGCGTATCGCTGGAGCAGATGATCGTGCAGCTGCCTTCGCCAGCGGCGTCAGAAGCACCACAAGAGGCGTCGGTCTCGCAGGGCTTGAGCAGGGTAGGGCGACGATCCCACTGGGTCGCGTCCTTGGCGCCCACGCCCTTACCAACGCCAAACGACTGGACATTGAACTCGGGCTGGAGCTTGGAGGCGTCGGTGATCGTGAACTGGCCGCTCACTGCGTACATGCTTCCGGGCTGCGTGCCGCTCGCGGCGTCGAGCTCCCACGTCGGGACGGCGCCACCGAACTTCCAGTTGCCCATCAGGGAGTAACGGATGTTGAACAGCGCGGACTCCAGGGCCTCGATGAAGGCTCCGGTCTGTGCGCTCGCGAAGCCCTTCACGGTGTTCAGGAACTGGTAGTGACCGCCGCTCTGGCAGGCGATGTCCACCTGGCGCGGGTCGCGCCCGGGGTGTCCCTGGGACTCGAACTGTACGAAGTGAATCTGGATGTGCGCGCCGTTGGGGTCGGCCTGATCTTGAGCGATCATGGACGCGATCGTGTCATCGGTGATGGTGCTGCAGGGGGTCTGGCAGTCGCCAAACCCGTCCGTGACCGAGCAGGTGTCAGGGCCGTCGGTCAGCACCACGATGTGGTAGGTCTCTTTCGGCTTGCTCGTGGCCTTCGTCCGCAGGAAGTCATAAGCGACCTTCACGGCCGACCACATGTTCGATCGCCCGCTTCCAGGCGCCAGGGCCGACAGGGGATCGGTCGTGTCTCCTGCGCCAGGCTGGAGGACCTTCTCTCGGTTGGTCCCAAAGCAGCGATCCAGATCGTCCTCAACGACCCCGAAGGTGTCGTTGCAGCCGACGATCAGATCTTCACCGCTGATGCCCTCACCAAAGGCGAGAACGCCCAGCTTGTCCCGGGAGTTCAGGTTCTCAATGAAGCTTCGAGCGGCGGTGATACGTACGTTGAAGTAGTCCGAGCCGTAGTCGATGAACTGCTGGCCGCCAACGGTGGCGTTCACCACTCCAGGGTCGTCCTCTTTGCATGAGCAGGTCTCACCACAGATGCACTGGGTGAAGGCGCACTCGTCATTGAAGCAGACCATCGGGTTGGAGCCGCCGATGCCGGTGCAGTCGTCGTTGTTCGTGCACGCGGTGCCGTTTACGGGCTGTGTGCTCAGGTTCACCAGGCCGCCCATGGATCCGCTCTGATCCACCAGGAGAATCACGTTGTGGGGCATCGTGCGTGCCGCGTCTCGCTGGTCCGCCAGGCTCGCGTCATCAGAGATGGCGGCGTAGGTCTCGTATGCCACCTGAGGGGAGTTCAGGGGGACACCGGCGCTTGAGCCGCTCGCGCAGCTGGACAGGTTGTCGTCCGGGACGGCGTCCACGCAGTCGAGGTCAAGCACGACCGTGCCCTGCTTGACCTGAATGTCGTCCTCCAGACCTCCGTCGACGACACGCAGGTTCACGATGTCGCCGGGTCGGATGCTGGTGTCGTTGTCCGTAGCAGAACCCGTACCAGCGCGCTGAGTAGAGGTCAGGGCCACGTTCACGATGATGCCCTCACCGCTGTCGTTGCCGCAGGCACGAACCCACTCGTTGGCGCCAGCGTCAAAGGTCGCGGGCACAGCGCTCACCACGCGGAGATCTTTAAAGAGAAGCTCCTGAGGGGTGATCTTCGCGGTCGAGTCGCAGGCGGTCGATCCCGCCAGCGCCAGGGCCATGAGGGTCAACGCTGCAGGCAGCGCCGACAGGGGGTTAAGGCTTCCCATGGAAACACGGGAGGCCAGGGGGCTGATGTCGAACAGTCGCGAGAGAGGCATGTCAGGGGCCACCTTGTACTGCAATCATCCGAACCGCCTCTCCTGTTTCGAGCATGACACGCGGACTGCTCACGTCTCGCACGGAGGGGTCGTCCCGGAAAAAAGGGCCCTCATCATTTGGATGGGGGCAGGGCTTGTCAAGCCGGTTCTAGGAAGAGTCTGTTTTGAGTACCTGATTGGGGGTCGAAAAAAAATGTGACGGATTCGCCTCCGTCATCCTGATGGTTGACTCAAGAGGTCACAGGCCTCTAGCATGCAGCGCGCTCCCGAGTGGCGATCCTTTTAAGTGAAGGGATTGGCCCAGCGAGCGCATGACTCAAGGTGAAGCATATGAAGGTTTGGCGCGGACTGTTGATGGTCCTGGTTCTCTCGGTTGCCACGCTCGGCATGGCCGCTTGTGCCGATGATTCTGGCGGCGGTGATGATGGCAGTGGCGGCGGGGGCGGCGGTACTGGAACGAGCCTCGGAGCCGAGGCCACAATCTCCATCAACGCGGGCAACAAACAGATCACGCTGACCTCGGATACGAGCAGCGCGTCGATCATCCCGGTCAACCTGAGCCAGTTCTGTAATCCGGACCTGAGCCCGACATGTGACCTGTCGAACCCGGCGAACAACGAGATCGTCGTGAGCTTCATTCAGCTCAGCAACACGGGCGGCGCGACGCTGAAGATCCGGGAGTTCTCGGTGGACAACCCCGAGTACTTCCAGATCCGCAGCCAGCAGGGAGCGGATGTCCCGGCGAGCACCGAGGACCCAGAGCTCCTCATCTCTCCGGTGGGCGATGACGGTGACAATCACTACTTTGATCTGGTGATGTTCCGACCGCCTGAGGGAACGGCTCCCTCGACGGTGATCACGCTCCAGTCCAACAGTGACCGTAATGACGGTGACCTGGTGAAGATCAAGGTGCAGGCCGAGGGCCTGTCTCCGAAGATCTCGGCGCCGAGCAACGTCGATTTCGACAGCGTCTCCCAGGGCGATATCAAGACGAAGTCGATCAACATCCTTAATACAGGTACGGGCGATCTGGAGATCTCGAGCTTCGTTCTCACGGGGCACCCGGCCTTCAGCTTCATCGTGGGCCCCCCCTACATGAACGAGGTCAAGGAGTGGGCGGTCTCGGCCGAGAC
>CALCNF010000363.1 GCA_937897815.1 uncultured Pseudomonadota bacterium
CTTTGACGATTGCTCAGACGACTTCATGGACAGCCAGGAGGTCCATCGAATCACGAACACCTATGCGCTGGCCTTCGCGCGTCACCACGTGCTCGATGACGGCTCCGTGGTCGGGATCCTGGAGGGCAGCGTTGAGGTCAGTCCAGAGGTGACGCTGCTGCGGAAACCCTAGGCGGGTGTCTCCAGGAATCGCAGGGCCTGGTCGATGACCTTGGCTCCGCCTCGCAGGATGTCCTGCTTCCACCGTTCATTTTCCGGGTAGAAGGTGCGCCTGAGCGCCCTTCGGGCGCCCGTCAGGTCACCGCCCCAGTGGGTCGCCCGGTTCTCCGCGCGCAGCGCCTTCATGACCGCAATAGGGGGCACCGTCCCGAACTCCTGGGTAAGGACCTGTACGCGGTCTCCAAGGAGTCGCTCGATGGCGCCGGGAAGTCCGCCGGTGATCTGATAGGCGACGCCCTCTCCAGCCTTCCAGGGCTCGACCTCGGGGCCAAAGGCGCTCTGGCACGCGAGGTGCTGTTCCGAGCCGACGGGGTGGTCGACGAGTAGGGCGTAGGTGCCCGACTTTCCGAGCCCCGTGTGGACGTCGATATGGACGATCTGCTCGGCTCCCTCCAGCCAGCTCGGGAGAGCCTCAAGGAACGCCCGCGGGCCCGGCTCCAGGGTGTCGCCTCCGTAGAAGACCCCCTTCGGGAAGTCGTACTGACCGCCGGCCACCGCCTGCTTCAAGGTCGGCATGCCGTGCCGCAGGATGAGCCACAAGGCGCGCAGCTCAACCAGCTCGAATCCCTTGTGCGGTCCTGTCGGGTTCAAGAACGGCTCCAACATGCGGTAGCCGTCAGACGCGCCTGAGAAGTCGTCTGCGTCCGCACAGAAGTTGCGGTTCAGGTCGACGTTGTTCTCGTTGACCCGTCGAGAGCACGCCATGCCATAGGGGTTCAAGGCGTGGACAAGCACGACCCGGAAGTCCTCGGGTAGGCCGCGCGCGATGAACTCGCGCTGGATGGCGCTCCCCGCGAAGCCCTCCACGCCATGCAGGCCGCTAGAGACCACGAGCGCGCGTGAGTGCTCGGCACCGAAGACCGCGGTGTCGATCGTGAGGGTCCCGTGACCCTCGACCTCGATCACGTCGAGCGCCTCCAGGCGACCTCCCGCGGCGTCAGCCTCGGCTCGGAAGGCGTCTCGCGCCTCTTCATAGGTCTGTGCGAACATGCCGTCCCCTCTTCGGTCGCCACCATACTATGGCGCCACCGTGTTTCAACCACGAGCCCTGTTGGCCAGTCCTCTATTGGCCTTCCTCCTCACCCTCGGTAGGCTCACGAAATGGACGAGGGCGCCGAGATTATCGTCGAGCGAAGCGAGGCCATCGCGAACATCGCCTCTGAGGACTGGGATGCCCTGGTCGGAGACAGCGATCCGTTTATCGAGCACGCCTTTCTCGCGGAGCTTGAGCGGAGCGAGTCCGTGGGCCCACCGGAGACGGGCTGGGTCCCCTGCCATCTCACTGCGCGGCGGAAGGGTCGGCTGGTGGGCGCCATGCCGCTCTACAAGAAGACACACTCGTATGGAGAGTACATCTTTGACTGGGCGTGGGCGCAGGCCTCCCATAGGGCGGGCGTTCCCTATTACCCAAAGCTCGTGAGCGCCGTTCCCTTCAGCCCAGTGACGGGCCGGAGGTTGCTCATCGCGGATGGGGAAGACCCGGTGGCGGTGACCGCCGCCCTGGCGGAGGCCCTCGGAGAGGCCGCTGAAGAGCTGGGCTGCTGGTCCGTCCACGTGCTGTTCTGCACCGAAGAAGAGCGCGTCGCGCTCGGCGCCGCGGGGCTCCTTGAGCGGGAGACCCATCAGTATCACTGGCACCGAAGGCCCGAGTGGGGCTGCTTTGAGGATTATCTGTCGGCCATGCGGTCTCGGGCACGAAAGGAGATCCGAAGGGAGCGCCGCCTCGCACGGGACTCGGGCCTGCGCTTCGAGTGGAGAACGGGCGAGGAGACCACGCCAGAGGACTGGGCCGCCATGTGGCGGTTCTATTCGGACACCACGGACCGTAAATACGGGAGCGCCTACCTGAACGAGGCCTTCTTCTGCGGACTTCGAGACCGCCTGAAGCACCGCGCCCACCTTGCGCTCGCCTACGACGGCGAGACGCCGCAAGCTGGCGCGCTCTTCCTGGAGAAGGGTGACCGGCTCATTGGACGCTATTGGGGGACGTCGGGGTGCGCACCCCACGTGCACTTTGAGCTCTGCTACTACATGCCCCTGGAGCGCTGCCTGGAGC
>CALCNF010000364.1 GCA_937897815.1 uncultured Pseudomonadota bacterium
ACCTGCAACCCAGCCGGAGACACTGCCTGCCAGCAGACCGCGTGCGACCCGGCTACAGGCCAGTGCGTTCCCACCGCCGCCCCTGATGGGGCTCCGTGCGATGACCAGAACGCCTGCTCCCAGGACGACCAATGCGCCGGTGGGGTGTGCGTCGGCGTACCGCTGGACTGCGATGATCTGAACGAGTGCACCTACGACGCCTGCAGCTTGACCGACGGCTGCACCCACACGGCGAACAGCGCTCCGTGCGATGACCAGGACCCTTGCACGGCCAACGACCAGTGCGCCAACGGGACCTGCGCCGGAGAGGCCATGTGCGATGACGCGAACCCCTGCACGGACGACTACTGTGACGCCGTGCTCGGCTGCGCGTGGATTCCCCTTGAGGGCGGCTGCGACGATGGTGACGCGTGCACAACCGGAGACACCTGCGTGGAGGGCCTCTGCGTGCCGGGTCAGGCCCTGGAGTGTGACGACGCGGACAGCTGCACCACGGATGGCTGTGTGGCGGGCACGTGCTCCAACGCCGCCCTCCCAGTAGGTAGCCCATGCGACGATGACGACAGCTGTACGGAGGCGGATACGTGCACGGAGGAGGGCTGCGTCGGCGACCCGGGTATCGTGTGCGATGACGAAAACCCGTGCACCCTCGACGCCTGCAACGACGGGGCCTGCGAGGCGACGCCGCTCGAGGACGGGACGACCTGCGACGCCGGAGACGCGTGCGCCGTCGTCAGCGCCTGCTCAGCAGGCGTGTGCGTACCCGTGCAAGCGAAGAACTGCGATGACGGAAACGAGTGCACGCAGGACCTCTGCGCGGAGGGCGTGTGTGACCACCCACCCGTGGCCGACGGGACGCTGTGTGGCGCGGGAGAAGCGTGCGGGGTGACCTCGTGCTGCCAGAGCGGGACCTGCTCGACCCTTGAGGTCCCTGCATGCCCGCCCGCCCTGTGCGGCGACGTGGTCTGCAGCGATGTGGATGGCGCCTGCGTGACGACGCCCACACCCGGAGCCTGCTGTGGGGATGGCGTCCAGGACGACGGCGAGCTCTGCGATGACGGCAACGCCTATCTGGACGACGGCTGTGATGATGCCTGTGAGCCCTCCGGCTGCGCCGCCCGGTCCGTTTTGCAGGACACGGGAGACGGCCAGCTGATCTTCCCAACGTCGCTCCTGACCGAGTTTGAGACCGCCACCATCGAGCTCTGGCTGAACCCGACCGCGACGAACCAGGACGCCGTGCTTCTGCATCGAAAGGAGAGCGGCGGCGTCGACTGGTTCAAGATGTCCTACACCACCGTGGGCGCTCCGGACGGTGTGGCGAGGCTCTCCTGGGAGGAGCGCATCGCCGATGGCACCGTAAAGACCATCACGGGTCCAGCGCTGGCGGCCGGAGTGTGGCAGCACATCGCCCTGGTTCGGCGCTTCTCCCTGAGCGAGGGGACGGTCGAGTGGTACCTCGACGGGGAGCTCCAGGCGGACGGCGAGCCCTACATCGGCATGATCGACATCGGGTCGGCCGACCTGCTCTATGTGGGATGTCAGGCCGGCTATGCAAAGAGCTATCGTGGACACATGGACGAGCTGCGTGTCTCGCAGGTCGCCCGGTACGAGGAGTCCTTTACGCCGAGCGCCGCTCCCTTCTCCGTGGATCCGGACACGCTGGCCCTCTACCACTTCGACGATCAGCTCCCTGGAGTTGGCGTGGACCAGGCCCCGAGCGGATACCACCTCCAGTGGCATGGTGCGCAGCCGAGCGCCAGCTCCCCGTTTGAGGTCGCCGCTGGAGACGACACGACGTGCGCGGCCGAGTTTTGCAAACCTGGCGCCCTGACGATCTTTGAGGGCATCGACACCTCGGGGGTGATTGAGCAGCCCGATGAGCTGGACGTGAGTCAGTCGTTTACGGTGGAGTTCTTCGCGAAGATCCCCGCCAATGAGGCGGCGGTGATCCTGGCGCGCGGCGACAGCGGCGAGGCCAGCTGGCTCTTGCACCACGACTCGACCGCTGGCGCGTCCACCTTCATCTGGTCCGAGCGGGCCCAGGGCGGGACGCTCGTCGACGTGGCCTCGACCGCGCCCGCCGAGCTCGACTCCTGGCATCACGTAGCCGTGACGCGGCACTACGACGCCGCGTCCGGCCAGGCGGACGTCCGCATCTACGTGGATGGTCTTCGAGCCTCCGCGTGCGGGCTCATCGTCGGAGCCGCGGAGATCCCCGCCGGAGACGCCCTTCACGTGGCCTCCTTCTCAGGCAACAACGCACACTTCCACGGCGCGATCGACGAGCTGCGCTTCTCAGACGGGCTCCTGTACACCTCCGACTTCGAGGTACCAGCGCTCCTTCATCTCGAGTCGAGCACCCTGGCTCTGTTCCATCTGGACAGTCGTATTCCCGCGGACCGATACAACGCGGTCCCTGGAGGCTTCGGCCCCCTCGTGATCAACGGGACCTCCGCCGTTGGCAGCGGCGCCGTCCAGACCTGTCCCTAGGTCCGATGAAGCGGGACCCTGCCCACCTGGCAGGGCCCCATGGCTCTAAAGCTCGTCGAGGCCGACGACCTTCGTGGGCTCGAGTGCCCAGGCCGCTCCGTTGCCTACCTGGCCGAAATAGTTTTGCCCCCAGCACCAGACGCCCCCTTCGGCGTCCACGGCGCAGGTGGTTTGGTGCCCGCAGTCCACGCCCACGATCTCCTTGCTAAAGAGCGCTGGCACACCAAACGGGGACGTTGCGTCCACCGTGCCCCCAGAGCCCAGCTGCCCATAGCTGCCATCTCCCCAGCAGAAGAGCTTGCCCGTGGTCGAGAGCGCGCAGACGTGCTGGTAGCCTGCGGCCAGGTCGGAGATGACCAAGCCAGGTGGCAACGAGACCTTCACAGGGTAAGGGTTCATCGCTGTCGAGAGCGCGCCGTTGCCCAGCTGCCCTTGGCTGTCATCCCCCCAGCACCAGACCTCTTGGCCGCCCTGAGTTGTGATGCAGGAGAAGTTCTTTCCAAGGCCGATCGTGCCGCCCCCCGACAAGGTCTCGTCCGAGTCCTCAGAGACCTTCACCTGGCGCGCGGTGAGCACATATTCCAGGCCCCCGTCTCCGACCTGCCCTTTGTCATTGCTTCCCCAGCACCAGACGTCCCCCGACGGCCCTACGAGCGCGCAACTATGGTAGGAGCCGCTGAAGACATCTGTAGCTCCTGCGAGCGCTGAACCGTCCTCGATGAGGACCTGCTTGGGGGTGGGGTTGCTCGAGTATTTCTCGTCGTTACCCATCTGGCCCCAACCCCCGTCACCCCAGCACAAGACGCCGCCATCCCCATCGAGACCGCAGACATGGCCGTAGCCCGGGGACAAGGAGGTCACCTCGTCCAAGAGCGACCCCGCATCCGAGATCGCCCACGGGCTCGTCGAGGGCTGATTGGCCACGCCATCACCCAACTGGCCGAAGCCGTCATGCCCCCAACACAAGACACCTTCAGGGGATATACCGCAGGCGAACATGCCGCCCACCGCTAGGCTCTCGAGGACGACAGGAGTCCCATCTGCGGTCTGGACCGGGTCGGTCGGCATCGAGCGGGAGGTCGTGCTCCCCACGCCCAGCTGCCCATACTGGTTATCTCCCCAGCACGTAGTGGTGCCGCCTGTCGAGCGGGCGCAAGTCTGGTAATGGCCCACCTCGACCTCTGCCACGTCCTCGAGGCCTGGCACGGCCTGAGGCACGGGCATGTTGGCGGCGTGAAAACCCAAGCCCAGGTGGGCATGTCCGTTCCAACCCCAGCAGTAGGCCTCGCCCTGGGCGGTCCACGCGCAGGTCGTGTGGTAACCCGCGGCCACGCCCACGGCGTCCTCGAGTCCCGGGACGATCGCCGCCATTGCCCGTATTCCAGCGTCTGGATCGGCCAGCTCGCCATCCTCTCCCGTCCCCCAGCAGAAGACCTCGTGATCCTCCGTGGTGGCGCAGGCGTGTGCATACCCCGCTGAAATGGAGGCGACGCCCACGAGCGGAGTGCCCAGCTGGTCGGTCACGACTCCCACGGGCAGGGAGGAGCTCGACGGCGAGCCCTGACCCAGCTGGCCGCCGGTCCCCGAACCCCAGCAGAAGGCCTGCGTCATGTCCGCATCAAAGGGATTGCTCGCCGCAGCGCAACAATATTCATGGCCGCAGTCCACGTCCTTCACGCCCTCAAGGAGGCCTCCGTACGGCCCGAGGACCTGGACGGGCAGAGGTTCACTATCCGCCCCCGCTCCAGACGTACCGATTCCCAACTGCCCCTCTTGATTTCGGCCCCAACACCACAGGGTCTCATCCTCGAGGATGGCGCAGCGGTTCTCGTTGTAGGAGTTGCCGTAGCCTGCGGCCATCTTCAGCACACCCTCAAGCGGTCCCTGCCCGTCCGGCCCCAGGACCGCGACGGGCAACGAGAGCTGGTCGGCATCATAGGTGTTGTTGCCCAGGCTTCCCCATACGTTGACCCCCCAGCAGCTCGCCGTCTGGTCGTCCATCACCCCGCATCCCCCGTAGGCTCCCTGCGCGATGGAGACGAGGCCCTCGAGGGGGGCCACACCGTCCGCGTCCAGGACCGACCCGCTCGCGACGTACTGGGTAGAGCCTTGCTCGCCCATCCCAAGGCTCTTCGTGCTCCCCCAGCAGTGCGTCTGCCCATCGGCGTCAATGGCGCAAGAGCCGTTCAGGTCGGTGTCCATGGACACAATCCCGCTCAGGTCTTCCTTGGGAGAATAGGACTTCAGGACACGCTGAGGCGTGGACACTTTTTCTTGCTGTTCCCCGTCGCCCAGCTGTCCGCCAGTTCCGTTACCCCAGCACCAGACGCTGCCGTCCCCGCGGAGCGCGCAGTTGGCACCTACAGATTTCGCCTCCGTGGGAAAGATCCCCACGACCGCCGTCGCCTCTGGCGGGCAGTCCTCGCCGTCCTCGTCGGTCTCTCCGTCGCAGTCCTCGTCTCCCCAGCCGCAGCCGTCGAGGTCATCCTCGGAGGTCTTCACACACGAATACTCACAACCCGTCGAAGGCTCTCCATCCACATTCCAGGTGTCGGCCTCACAGGGCGCCGTCGAGCACGCCCCGTCCTCGCAGACACCGACGGTGTCCGTCGTCTCAGCGCCACACTGGTGTGACTCGTCGATGGCGCCATCGCAGTCGTCATCGAGGCCATTGCACGTCTCATCGCCGGCGACGACGCAGCCGTACTCGCACCCGTTGCCCCACTCCCCATCCACATCGTAGAGGCCCTCTTCACACAGGACCACAGCACAAGCGGAGTCGACGCACGTCGCCTCCACGACTGAGGCGTCCTGGCAGGCTTGATTGCAGGCCCCACAGTGCTCGGCATCGCTCTCCAGCGCGAAGTCCTCGTCGACAAGCCCATCGCAGTCGTTGTCCACGCCATCACAGCTCTCTTCTCCTGTGATGACACAGGCGTACTCGCAGCCATCGGTGGGGTCTCCGTTGATGTCCCAGTGGCCTTCTTCACACGGGGACGTGCCACAGGCGCCCTCGACGCAGACCGCGACCTCGCCGACGGCGCCGCTGTCGCAAGGCGCAGCGTCGCAAGCGCCGCAGTGCATCGGGTCCGTGTCCAGGTTCACGCAGAGCTCTCCGCAGGGGGTCTTGTCCCCGCAGCTGTTCGAGCACTGGCCCTCAAGACAGAACCAGCCCTCATCGCAGACGGTGCCGCACTCGCCGCAGTTATCCGGGTCCGACGAGGTGCTCACCTCGCAGCCGTTCTCCCAGTCCTCATCGCAGTTCTTATAGCCAGCGTCACAGGTCGGGACACACTCCGTGTCCGCGCATAGCCCCTGCCCGTGGGGAAAGGCGTCGTCACAGGAAGTGTCAGGCCCCGCGGCGGGGAAATAGCACCCTGAATCGGGGTCGCACAGGTCTTCAGTGCACGGGTTCTCATCGCCGCACACGACGGCCGAGCCTGGGCTACAGAGCCCCTGGGCGCAGGTATCTCCCTCGGTGCACGCGTCTCCATCTTCACAGGGCGTATCCACGGCCACGGGCGACCAGTCGCTGGTGCTCTGAGCCGGGTCACACGAGAGGCACTCGTTTCGCTCCTCGACGCTGCCTGAGGCCACACAGGTATCGCCGATCGTGCAAAAGCCCTCCTGGAGCTCGAACAGACACTCACCCGTCTCAGGAGTACAGCTGTCATCGGTGCAGCTCAGCTCGTCATCGCAGGTCCGAGACGTCCCGCCCTGACAGACGCCGCTCGAGCAGGTCATCCCCTCCATGCACAGATCAGCGCCGGCGCACTCTGCGCCATCGGCCACAGAGAGGTAGCCCTTGGCGAAGTCCTCGGGTCGACAGTCCTGGCAGGGGTTCTTCGGGTTCACGCTTCCGGCCTTCACGCACTCCTGGCCGCCGATCACGCAGCCGCTCTCCGGCTCGGACCATACGAGGCCCTCGCAGCCCTCCACCTCCAGGCAGGTTCGGAGGTTCTCACCGGTCGAGAGATCGCAATCCACGAGGCCCAGCTCGGGGCAGGTGTCGGAGCAGAGGTCGCCGGCGTCCGCTGCCGTGTCCGGGGGGGCCGTGATGTCCTCTGTCGTCTCCGGTGCATCCGTGGCATCGGGCACATCGGCCGGCGAGGTCACCTCATCCGGGGAAACACACCTGCCCTCCGCGCCACAGGTCAGGCCCAGGAGGCAGTCGGAGTCGCTCGAGCAAGCAAAGGAGCGCTCGGTGAGCTCCAGGTCCTCCTGGCACCCCGTGAGGGCCATCGGGACCGCCAGAGCCAAAACAAGCGCACGGCAGACGAACATCAAGTGAGCCTTCATCAGAACGTCCATCCCATCACCAGTCCTCTCGCGGTCGGCGCCACCCAGGTCTTCGCGCCTGTCTGCGGTGCGTCATCGTCCATGAACAGCCAGGCCACGCCCGCGGCCGCTCCCGCAAAACCCAGCCCCATCAGGACGCTCCCGGCCATCCCTTTGGCGTTCGCGGAGTCCTCAAGCTCGACGGCCTCGGACATGGGGATGGTCATCTCTCCGTTCACCTCCGCGTCCGTCACCTTGTCTCGGTCGGCGTTGGCCATGGAGACGAGCGCGACGCCCGTGCCCGCGAGCGCGGCGCCCACCCCGATGGTCGCCCACTTCATAGAAGAGCCACCGAAGCCGCCCCCTTCGTCCGACACGACCACGTTCACCTGAGGACTCGCGGCGCTCGAGGTCTTAGCGAGCAGCGCGCTGAGGTCTTGCGTCTGTCCCGCGCTCACCTGGACCGCCTTGATCAACGGGCTTCCCCCGGACTGCTGTGCCTCCACGACATAACGCCCAGGCGCCAGGTGAACCGTTCGAAGGGTCGCCAGGTCTGTGCTCAGGGCATACCCGTTCAGAGTCACCGTCGTGAGGCGCCCAGCGGACTTCCCGAACACGATGCGACCCATCTTCTTCACCGTCTTCCCCAGCGTGACCTTGAGCGGGCTTCTGCGTCCCGCCTCGTACGAGCCGAAGACGACCTGGGCGCGTGTGCCCTTCGGCGTGGTGAGCTCCACCACGGCCTGCCCTGGCTTCACAGGGACCTCCTCGCCTGAACTCCAGCCGACCGCCTCACCGCCTACGAAGACCTTCAGGCCCTCTTTCTTGGAGTCGATGGCCAACCAGGCCCGGTCGAGCTTGGGAGTGAGGAGCTCAATCCGCGTCGCGTCCAACCGCTTGAGCACCCCATCAGCGGCCGGGTCGGAGACGACCTTCTTGTACATCTTCACCGCGTCGGCGTAGCGGCCGAGGTCCTCGTAGATGGAGCCCAGGTTGTTCAACATCTCGGGGATCGGCTTCACGTCAATGGCCTGCCGCAACATCACGGCCGTGCGCTCAAGGTCTCCAGCCTTCCTGGCCTTCACGGCCTCGTTCACCAGGGCCTGAAATCGGACCTCTTCGCCCTCCTCCTGAGCCAAAGCGGTAGGCCCAAGAAGCAGCATGGAGAGCAGAGCGAGGGCGGCTCCAATGACTTGAATACCTCTACGACCAAGATCCAAAGCGCCCCCCAAGTTCGTATCCGTCGTTAGGGCCGCGCCAGCAGACGGTCCTAAACGACCTATACAAGTGGAATTCCGGAAGTATGAATGACGCGCTAGAGGGGCGTCAAACAGGCACCGCGGATACACTAAAGACTCAGGGCGAGTCCCAATCGCAGACCGCTTGGCCGGCCGCGCGAGAGAGGATGTCGATGGCCGCGGCGGCGCCGTCACCAGCGCTGATAATGGCCTGGCTGCGACCCGGTCGCGTGGAGCGCCCCACGACGTAGACGTTGGGGATGGCGCTCAGGCTGTTGGCGTCCACAGAGATGGCGCCGTCCTCATTGGCCGTGAGCCCCAGAGCCGCGGCGAGGCGCGGGCCCTTCCCTTCCGAGAGCACCAGATAGCGAGCCGCGACCTGCGCGCCAGACTCGGTGGTGGCGAGGAACCCATCATCCGTGGCCTTGAGGTCGGTCACGCGGTCGTCACGAAGCGTCGCACCCGCCGCCTGAACCTGCTCACGGGCCGCCCGCTGAAACTCCGAACCATGAACGCTGGAGATCCCCAGGTAGTTGTTGAGCTGGGCGAAGTGCATGGCGGTCTTGTCCTGACCGATCACCACCACCTCCTGCTCGCCGCGCGCGAGGAAGAGCGCGGCGCTCAGCCCTCCAGGGCCATCACCAATGATCAACGTATCTGCCACAACGAGCCTCCGTATCCGTGATTCCCCACACTAAAGCGCAGCGCTCGCCACACCTCAACCCGACCGCGCGCCTTGACGTCTCGCCAGGAAACCGACGCGTGTCAGAGCGCCCTTCGCATACGCATCGAGGAGAGCGTAACGCCCGGGATGAAGGTCTCCTGTTTTAGGTGACCATCAGGGTGAAAACCCTGCCGCTCATAGAAGGAGCGCGCGCGCTGGTTGCTCTCCAGCACCCAGAGGACCACCTCACGCGTCCCTCGCTCGCCGAGCCCAGCGAGGGCGGCCTGGATCATCCGAAAACCGATCCCCTGTCCCCAGCAACGAGGCAGGGTGTAGCACGCCAGGATCTCGGCCTCTGGAGCCTCCCCGCCCTGCTCTTCGATCGCCAGCTTGATGCAGGTCCAACCGACGACCTCGGATTCCAGGGTCGCTACCAGGTGAGCGGGGTCCTCGCCTCGCGGCCAGGAGCGCTTGGTCCGCTCGGCCTGGTCTAAGAGGTCCATGGCATCCAGGAAGTCCTGCGGCATGATGCCCTGATAGGCAGATTGCCAGGAGAGCATACGCACCCGAGCGATCCCCTCGGCGTCTTCCAGGGCTCCTGGGCGCACGACCAGCGAGGGGCTCATGAGCGCTCGCGACCGTGCGCTAGGGCCGAATGGCGAGCGCACGAACCGAGCGCCGACCTTAAGGCGCGAGTCTGTCTACAATCGCTCACCTGCATCTCCCCCTCGAGCTCGTCCTCTGCAAGCTTGGACGCGGTTCAGAGTATGGCTCTCGCGCGGAAAGAGCGTCAACGCGAGGAAGACGCCGTCGTGGAGTCGGCGGTTTCTAGTGGGGCGCCTCCAGGCCCGGGCCTGGGTTTCAAACGGCAAGGTCTGGAACTAGGCTCTGACTGAAGTGACGCGGATGAGAAGAGAGCCGCGCTCCAGGCTCGGGAGGGCAAAGACGATGGGGATCACAAGGATGGAGCCGCTTCCTCAGGCGCTCCTGGATTGCGAGGTGGAGCGCGCTACAGGCGAGGCTTTACGCGTAGGGGAGATCGTCAGAGATCGAGCGACGCTCCTGCTCTTCGTTCGGCACTTTGGCTGCATCGGCTGCAGCGAGAACATCGGGACGATCGCGCCGCGTTTCAGGGAGCTGGACAGCCTCGGTGTTCGCGTCGCCATCATCGGCTGCGGCGCGGCGCGATACATCGAGGGGTTTACGGAGCGCTACCGGCTCATCGGCGAGCCCGTCGAGGTCTTCACGGATGAGAGCCTCGCGACCCACCAGAGCGCCCAGCTCAACTATGGGAGCTGGGGCGGCTTCGGTCCGCGCGCCCTCTACGAGATGGCGCGCGCCTTCGTCGGAGGGCACGTAGCCGGCCCCGTCGAGGGCGACACGAAGCAGCAGGCTGGCGCCATCTTCGTGGACGCCGAGGGGATCGTGCGCCTCTATCACCGCGCCGAGAGTCTGGGCGACCACGTCGACAGCCTGCGCCTGGTCGAGTCCGCCATCGCCGTCTGCGTCGACGCCAACCCCGAGCTGGTCTGAGGTCAGGATGGACACACTACTTCACATCGCGAACGTCTTCTTGCTCATCTCATTCTCGGTCAAGAGCATGCTCTGGCTGCGGGCCTTGAACATGGTGGCCGGAGCGTTCTTTATCGCCTGGGCCCTGTCCTTCACGGAGCCCCTGTGGAGCTCCGTGGCCTGGAACACCCTCTTTGGCGTGGTGAACATCTGGCGGATCTACCTGGCGATCCTCGATCGGAGGCCGCCCAAGCTCTCCGCCGAGGAGCAGCGGGTTCACAAGGCCGTGTTCCCCTCCATGGAGCCCCGCGCCGTCCGAAAGCTCTTCGATCTGGGCCAGTGGGAGAACGGGCTTCCCCCTTCCCTTCTGGTTCAGGGAGGCGCGGTCTCTCCCCGGGTGTGGATGGTCGCAGAGGGCGCGATCACCGTGCGCCGCGATGAAGAGATGATCCGGGA
>CALCNF010000365.1 GCA_937897815.1 uncultured Pseudomonadota bacterium
CATGGACCTGGACGCGAGCGGTGGAGCCCTCGTCGGCGATCCTCGTTTCGTGACGAACGCCAACTGGCAGTCGTTCTCCAACAACGTCGAGGTTGGGACCCAGGGCTCTGGCACGGAGAAGGGGCTCGCGGCCGCTCAGATGGCGCTCTCGCTGCCGAACACATCGGACACTGGCGTCGCGTGCAACACGAGCGCAGAGTGTGAGCCCGAGCAGTGTGTCGAGGGCATCTGCGGTGGTCCGAACCGCGGCTTCCTCCGAAAGGACGCCTCCCTTGAGGTCGTCTTCGTGAGCGACGAGGAGGACCAGAGCCCATCGGATCTGAACTTCTACATTAACTTCTTTAAGAACATGAAGGGCTTCTTCAACGAGAACCTCTTCCATGCTCACGCCATCGTTGGCCCGAGCGGAGGGTGCTCGTCGGGTGATGGTGACGCTGAGGCTGGGAACCGCTACATGGATCTCGCGAACGCCACGGGTGGCAACATCATCAGCATCTGCGACCCGAACTGGGCCCAGGGACTGGCGTCGATCGGTGAGATCGCCTTCGGGCTCAAGGTTCAGTTCTTCCTCTCGCGGGTGGCCGATCCTCCGACGATCACCGTGACCGTGGCCGGCGCCCCGTGCGCGGGCACGAGCGGCGGCGCGGCGAACTGGGCCTATGATGAAAGCTCGAACTCCGTCGTCTTTGAAGAGAATGGCGGATGCATGCCGACTCCAGGTCAGGAGATCGTCATCGAATATGACACCCTCTGTTTCCTCGAATAGGACATCACCGGCCGTTGAGTCGGCGCGTCTGGGCGGGTAGACTCCGCCTCCGCCTTTGGACCTCCCAAGGAGAACGCCATGCGAACCCATCATTTCACTCTCGTCGTCTCGCTCCTCTGCGCGCTGCTCCTCGCGATCGGCTGCGGGGACAACGACTACTCCATTGGAACGCACCCCGAGCTTCAGGTCTCGATTCAGGAAGATCAGGTGAGCTTCCAGGATGAAGACGGAGAGGTCTCCTTTGGGCAGGCGCTGCAGCTCCCCATCTCCAAGACGATCGTTCTTCGGAATACGGGCAATGAAGACCTGATCATCGAGGATGTGAACTGGGAGACGAACGAGGACGGGGCGGTGATTCACAACCCCTACGTCACGCTGACGTTCACCGAGTCTCCGGCCTGCACGGGAGGCGCGGTGGTCACCGAGGCCAAGAGCTGCCGTTTCATGGTCCTGTACACCCCGCCTGTCGGAAAGGCGCTCGATGACTTCACGCCGTCCACGATCGTCGTGAGGTCCAACGCCTACAGCGACAAGGGCAACAGCGCGACCCCCGAGGTCCGGATCACCTTCTCGATGCCCCAGAAGATCGCGGCGCCGCAGGTGAACCCTCCGAACTACACGTTCAACAACGCGACCATCAGCAAGCCGGAGAGCCACACCTTCAAGATCGGTAACGACACCGACATCGGGACGACCTCCTTCTCGGTTCTGGACATCAAGCTGGAGAACAGCAGCGCGGAGTTCAAGCTCGTCAACAAGCCGAACCTCCCGGCGCTGATCTACGAGCCCAACTCCCTCGACTACGACACGGTCGAGTTCACGGTGACCTATCAGCCAGTCGATCAGGGGAACGACAACAACGCCGTCCTTGTGTACACGGACGTGGCGGATACGCCGATCCGCGTGACGCTCTCAAGTGGCTTCGTTTCGGGCTCCTACGAGGTGACCTATGACCATGTGAACGAGTGGGACTTCACCAACGTGAATACGGTCGCTACCCGGAGCATGCAGATCCAGTCCATGGGTCCTGGTCCCATTACGATCGACGAGCCCTGGTGGGAGCCGGACGAGATGTCCGAGTCCTTCACGTGGGCCGCGTTCTTGGTCGCGACGAGCGCAGGCTCGACGGACACGCCGATCACCTCGTGGCCGCGCGCTCTGACCACCGGAAAGAGCATTCGCTTTGAGATCACCTACCAGCCACCGTCCAGCGGAGAGCCCCACAACGGCGTGTTGGCGGTCCCCTACGAGAACCCCGATGACGGGATCATCGAGGTGCCCGTGTACGCGGGCAATCCGAAGCCTGATATGCAGATCGCGCCTCCGAATGGCTCCGTGCTCGTCAACACCATCGCAGCTGAGGCCGCGACGGGTGAGCGACACGTGGTGATCTACAACAAGGGCAACGGCGATCTGAGCATCCACGGCGTAAGCGTGCAGGGCTCCAGCCAGTTCGTGGAGCCCAAGGTCTTCACCCTCGTGGATCCGCCGGCCGCCTCACCTGAGGCGCCCCTGGTCGTCACGGCCCACAGCCTGCAGGTGTTCAAGGTCGCATGGGATGGCGGCGAGATCAGCGATCTCGAGGGCGAGAACGAGCGATTCGTCGTCGAGTACTTCGACCCGTACACGGGCACGGTGATCGAGAAGTTCATTGGTCTGGTCGCCTTCGACCAGGGTGACGTGACCGAGATCCCGGTCGCGGATCCAGGGACCTATGAGACGCTGACGGTCGGTGAGGCTGTCTCCCTGAATGGGGTGACCTCCTCCACAGGGCCCAGCAGCTTCGACTTCGGGGCCAAGAGCCACTGGTGGTACCTGACGGGCAAGCCCGCTGGTTCCCAGGTCTACCTCAACACTGAGGGGACGCTCACGCAGTCGTTTACGCCTGACGTGGCTGGCGAGTACACCCTGGAGCTTCAGGTGAAGTCCGACGACTCAGGTGCGTTCCTGGTCTCGGAGCCTGTCTCGTTCACGCTCTACGCCCAATAGATCAGCGTGTCGGCCTTCTGGATCGCAGCGCGATTTCGTAACGACGCCGTTCTGGTGCGCTGCGATGCCAACGGACAGCCTCAGGCAGATGAGGGTGGCTTTGTTGATTTCGCCTACAAGCCCGGCGGACGAACCTACCGCTCTCGGCTGGATCGCTTCGCCTTCCCTGATGGGGCGCGTCCCATCGAGGCCCCCGATGGAGGGCGAGCCCCGGGCAGCGCTGCCCAGGCCCCCCAGAAGGGGAAGGGGGCGACTCCTGCCTCGGGCGGTATGCGCCAGGGTGAGGACGTTCTCCAGATCTGGACGGACGGCGCCTGCACCGGGAACCCGGGGCCGGCGGGAGCTGGCGCGCTGATTCGAGAGCGCGGTGAGCTGGTCCACGAGATCTCAGAGTATCTGGGTGAGGGCACGAACAACATCGCGGAGCTCATGGCCATCCTGCTCGGGCTCCAGGCGGTGACCAACCGCGACCGTCCTATCGACGTCATGACCGACTCCTCCTACTGCGTTGGCCTGCTGACCAAGAACTGGAAGGCCAAAGCAAACCAGGAGCTGATCGCCGAACTACGCGGCGAGGTGGCCAAGTTCTCGGACCTCCGCTTCGTTAAGGTTCCGGGCCACGCGGGAGTGCCCGATAACGAGCGCGCAGATGAGCTGGCGCGAGAGGCGATCCTCGCTCGTCCTTAGAGGCTCCACGATCTTGTCAGTGTCGCTGTCCCCGACCTGAGTCACGGGAAAACACGCTTGTGATCAGGGTCTTGCGAATAAGTACTGAACAAAGTTGACGTGCGGAACGTGTGTTCAGTACCTTAGGCGTCGGACCCGAAATAGGAGAGCGACGTGTTTGGTGAGCAGCGACCCAAGTTGACGAAGCGACAGCAAGAGGTGCTCGACTACATTCGTGCGTACATCACTGAGCACGGATACCCGCCAACCTTGCGCGAGCTGGGCAGCCACCTGGGCATCTCCTCAACCAACGGGGTCAATGATCATCTGAAGGCGCTGGAGCGTAAGGGTTATCTGGCTCGAGACGAGGCCAAGAGCCGCGCGCTCGTTCCGATCGACACCGAGGACAACATGGTGTCTGTGCCGCTGCTGGGTCGCATCGCGGCCGGCGCGCCGATCCTGGCCGTGGAGCACGTCGAGGACACGGTGAAGGTGGATCGCTTCTTCCTGGGCAACAGCTCGGAGGTCTTCGCCTTGCGGGTTCAGGGTGAGTCCATGATTGATGATGGCATTCACGATGGAGACTTCATCTTCGTGAAGAAACAGCCCCGAGCGAGGCCCGGCGAGATCGTCGTGGCCTGGATCGAGGAGGAGGCTACGGTGAAGCGCTATTACCCTGAGGGGGATCGCATTCGCTTTCAGCCGGCCAACGACAACTTTGAGCCGATCTACGTGAGCGCTGATGAGTTCCGCGAGACACGTATCATCGGCGTGGTCGTCGGAATCTATCGCCTGATGCACTGAGCGTCGTCGGCGCGGCCTGCGCTGAGCGCCGGCTCGGCTCGACGTGAATGAGGACGCTAACGGCGCCGGCGGATCGTCACCTTGTAGAGACGTCCCCCGTCCTTGGTACCCGACTGGGTCACCTGCAGAAGGCCGAGGTGCAGCTGCACCTTGCGGCCGCTCTCCAGCTCGATGGTCACCTTCTCGTCGCTCTCGACGGCGAGCACGCGCGCCGCGCCTAGCGTCGGGTGGTCGAGCCAGTCGTTCACCAGAACTTCCGGGTTGCCCGACTCTGAGGTCTCGGGCGCTGCGACTGGAGGAGGGGAGCCGGATGCGGTCGGCGGAGCGGAGCCCGGAGCCGATTCGATGATAGGGAGCTCGATACGCTCCTCGCCGGAGTCGCCTCCAGAAAGATCCATATGAAGCCACGGGTCGAGACCGGTGCGGTCATCCTCCACACG